>JAKCCP010000232.1 GCA_021841985.1 Pseudomonadota bacterium
GTGATGAAGGATCTTCTTGCTCTGCCGCGCCGGATCGCGGAGGCCTGAGATGGCGGGCGCGACGCCTTCCCTCGAGGATGCGGCGGTCGAGCCGATCATCGGCCGCTATCTCAATCTCACCATCGCTGGGCGGCGTCAGCGCCTTTATTTCGAGGAGGCGGGAAGCGGCATTCCTCTGCTATGCCTGCACACCGCCGGCGCCGATGGCCGGCAATGGCGCCATCTCATGACCGATGACGCGATAACGCGGCATTTTCGTGTCCTCGCCTTCGATCTTCCCTGGCACGGCAAATCCAATCCGCCGGAAGGCTATGAACGCGAGACCTATCAATTGACCACGGCCGATTACGTCGCGGCCATCCGTGCGTTTTGCGCGGCGCTCGACCTCGATCGCCCGGTCACGATGGGGTGCTCGATCGGCGGGCGCATCGTGCTCGAACTGGCGATCGCCCATGCCGCCGAATTTCGTGCTCTCATCGGTCTGGAAGCAGCGGATTTTCAGACGCCGTGGTACGACACGTCCTGGCTCAACCGCGCCGATGTGCATGGCGGCGCGGTGTGCGCGGCGCTGGTCTCCGGCCTGATCGCGCCGACCAGCCCGCCGGCCACCCGCCATGAAACGCTCTGGCATTATCTGCAGAGCGGGCCTGGCGTTTTTCAGGGTGATCTCTATTTCTACCGCGTCGACGGGGATCTCCGCGGCCGCGTTGCCGGCATCGATACCGGCCTCTGTCCGCTCTTTCTTCTCACCGGCGAATATGATTTTTCCTGCACGCCGGAGGATACGCTCAGAACCGCGGCGCAGATCGCCGGCGTCGAGACAACCATCATGAACGAGCTTGGGCATTTTCCGATGAGTGAAAATCCGGCGCAATTCCGCCGCTATATCCTCCCTGTCCTCGAACGTATCCGCGCGATCGAGGCGGGGCCGCAATGAGCGGCTTTGGCCGGCGCGCGCTGCTCGCGGGCGCGGCCGCGATCGCCGCGCCGCTTTCCGCCCGCGCAGCCGACGAGCGTCCGATCCGGATCGGCGTTCTGAACGATCCGAACGGCGTCTACGCCGATAATGGCGGCCTCGGCTCGGTAATCGCGGCGCAGTTGGCGGCGGAGGATTTCAACGGCGCCCTGCTCGGGCGGCGGATCGAAGTGATCTCGGGCGATCATCAGAACAAGCCCGATCTCGCCGCCGGCATCGCCCGCGAATGGATCGACCGCCAAGGCGTCGATGTCATCGCCGATGGCGCGTCTTCGGCCGCGGGGCTCGCGATCCAGCAAGTCACCCGCGAAAAACAGCGCATCTTCATCATCACCGGCCCGGCCACCTCCGATCTGACCGGCAAAGCCTGCTCGCCGTTCGGTTTTCATTTCAGCTATGACACCTACGCTCAGGCCAGGGGCACCGCGACCGCATTGACGAAGAATGGCGGTGAGAGCTGGTTCTTCATCACCGCCGATTACGCCTTCGGCGCCGCGATGGAGCACGATGCGCGGCGTTTCGTCGAGCAAAACGGCGGCAAAGTGCTCGGCAGCATTCGCCATCCGCTCGGCGCCACCGATTTTTCCTCCTATCTGTTGGCCGCCCAAAGCTCGGGCGCCAAAATCGTCGGTCTCTGCAATGCCGGGGTGGATACACAAAATACCGTGAAGCAGGCGGCGGAGTTTGGCATCACCCGCGCTGGCCAGCGTCTCGCGGCGCTGGTGATGTTCATCACCGACGTGCTCGCGATCGGCCTGCCGACGGCGCAAGGCCTGGTGCTGACCACAGCGTTCTACTGGGATCGCACACCCGCGACGCGGGCCTGGTCGCAGCGCTTCATGGCGCATAAGCCAAAGCCGCCGAGCATGTTGCAAGCCGGGGTCTATAGCGGCGTGCGCCATTATCTGCAGGCGGTCAAGGACGGCGGAACCACCGATCCCGTCGCGATCGCCGCGCGTATGCACCAGACCCCGGTCAATGACATGAACAATACCAATGTCATGATCCGCGGCGATGGCCGGGTGATGTGCGCGATGTATCTGATGCAGGTGAAATCTCCCGCCGACTCGAAGGCGCCGTTCGATGTCTATCGTGAGATCGCGGCGATGCCGGATGGCGCCGCGTTTCGCCCGCCGGGTGAGGGGGGCTGCGCCCTGGTCGCGCCATGAGTGGCGCCGGTGTGATCGGCTGCATCGGCCTTGGCGTCATGGGCGAGCCGATATGCCGCAATCTCGTGCGGAAATCCGGGCAGTCGGTGATCGGCTTCGATGCCCGGCGTGCGCCGCTGGAGCGCCTCGGCGACCATGGCGTGCGCGCGGCCGCCGGGGTCGCCGAGGTGATGCGGGAGGCCGAGATCGTGTTTCTCTCGCTGCCCAGCGGGCGCGAGGTCGCGGCCCTTTGCGAGGGTGTGGAGGGATTGCTGGCCCATGCCCGGCGCGGGCAGATCGTGGTCGATCTCGGCACCTCGCCGCCGGCGCTGGCGCGCGATCTCGCCCGCGCGTTCGCGGCGCGCGGCGCCGGGTTTGCCGATGCCCCGGTTGCGCGCACCCGCGAGGCGGCAGAGCATGGCAGGCTCAGCGTCATGGTCGGCGCCGCGCCGGAGATTTTCGCGACATTGCGCCCGCTGCTCGAGAGTTTTGCGACCGATATCACCCATTGCGGCCCGCCGGGGGCCGGGCAGGTGGTGAAAATCCTCAACAACATGGTGCTGGTGGAAACCGTGGTCGCTTTGTCCGAAGCGCTCGCCATCGCGCGCGGCGAGGGCGTTGATGGCGCATTATTGTTCGATGCCTTGGCGCGCGGCTCGGCGGATAGTTTCGCGCTCCGCAATCACGGGATGAAAGCGCTGCTGCCGGGGATTTTTCCCGAGCGTGCTTTTTCCGCGATCTATGCGCGGAAGGATCTCGGCTATGCGCTCGATCTCGCGGACGCGCGGAGCCTCGGCGTCGCCGGCGCGGAAAACGCGGCGCGGCTTCTGGAACGCGCCATCGCCGCGGGTGACGGCGAGCGCTACTGGCCGGTGTTGAGCCGCGCTTTCGCGCGCGAAAGCCCCGAGGAGACCTGACGGCGCGCCCGGCGCTGCTGATCATCGACATGCCGCGCGATTTTCTCGAACCCGGCGGGTTTGGCGCCGCCCTCGGCAATGATCCCGGCCTATTTCTTGAACACCCCCTGGGCGGCGTCGCGGTGGCGTTCCTTGCGGCTGATTTCGGCGTCCGCGCGGGCGATTTCGGCCTGGAGTTCGGCGATATAGGCGCGGATCTCGGCGATCCCGAGGGGATCGAGGGGCTGGGGATCGAGCCGCCGGCGTGGCGGCTTCGGCAGGTCTTCATCGTCCCACATGGCCGGCTCCCTCCGCGTGGTATAACATCGCACGATTCCGATGGGCTTTGTTAGGAGCGTCCGGCATGGCGATCAACAGCGGTTTCGCGGCGCTCACGTGAACCGGGCGACGGCGATCGGCGGGCTCGCCATTCTTTTGTGGTCGAGTCTCGCCACGCTGGCGGTGGTGACGCGGCGGCTGCCGCCCTTCGAGACCCTGGCGCTCAGCTTCGGGATCGCCTTCGCGGCCGGAATGGCGATGCTGGCGGCGCGCCGGCGGCTGGCCCGCCTCCGCCAAAACTGGCGGGCCTGGGGGCTCGGGTTTGCCGGGATTTTTTCGTATCATGCGCTCTATTTCGTCGCCCTCGATCAAGCGCCGGCGGCCGAGGCGAGCCTGATCAACTATCTCTGGCCCTTGCTCATCGTGCTGTTTTCCGCCCTCCTGCCCGGCGAGCGGCTGCGCCCGCGGCATGTCGCGGGGGCGGCGATCGGGCTCGCCGGGACGGCGCTGATCGTTCTCGCGGGGGCGGGATTCGCCGGACGCGGCACCGCGCTCGGCTATGCCTGCGCCTTCGCCGCCGCCTTCGCCTGGGCGGGGTATTCGGTTGCCAATCGCGCGCTCCGCGCCGTGCCGAGCGATCTCATCGCCGGGGTCGGCGGCCTGGTCGCGCTGGCGGCGCTGCTCGTCCACGGCCTCGCCGAGCCCAATGTCGCGCCGAATGGGGCGGAATGGATGGCGCTCGCCGGGCTTGGCCTCGGCCCGGTCGGGCTCGCGTTCTTTTTCTGGGATCATGCGACCAAGCACGGCGATCTCGCGACCCTCGGGACGCTCTCCTATGCCACGCCGCTGCTCTCGACCGGGCTTCTGGTGCTGTGCGGCGAGGCCCGCGCCGGGGTCGGCCTCGCGCTGGCGGCGGCGCTGATCGTCGGCGGCGCGGCGGTCTCGGTCGGCTTGCCGCGGCTCATTCCCCCCGCCGCGTCCAATCCTTCTCGTTGATGCGCGGCATCTCGAAACGGTCGCTGGTGCGGGTATACCAGCCGCGGCCATGCATGCGGCCGATGAGGTCGAGCCTGGGGGTGTCGATATAGCATTTCTGCGCATCGATCACGGCGTCGTCGCGGATGTGCATCGCCAGCACCCGGCCGAGGACGAGCGCCCGCTCATTGCCGAGTTCGATGGTCGCGAGACGCTCGCATTCCATGGCGACGGGGCTTTCCTTGATGCGCGGCGGCTTGACCTTGACCGAGGGCAGCGTGGTCAGCCCGGCCTCGGTCAGTTCATCGACGTCGGCGCCGAACTCGATCGCGGTGATGTTCATCTGCTCGGCGTTCTCGGCGGCGACGAGGTTGACGACGAATTCGCCGGTGACCCGGATGTTGTTGCCGGTATCCTTGATGTCCCCCGGCCGGCGGCCGCCGATGCCGATGCAGACCACTGGCGGATCCTGCGAAAACGCATTGAAGAAGGAGAACGGCGCGGCATTGCGCCGTCCCTCGGCGTCGAGACTGACGACCCAGGCGATCGGGCGCGGCACCACGGTGGAAACCAGGAGCTTGTAGCGGTTGGCGGCGTCGATGGTCGCGAAATCGAACAACATGGGCGCGGTCCTTCTCGGAGCGTTTGATGGTCAGACGGGGTCGCGCCAGAGGGCGATGCCGCCGGTGATGCCGGCCTCGTTGGCGACGATTGTGACGTTGGCGGGCAGGTCGCCCTTGATATGCGCGGCATTGCCGCCGCCGATATAGAGCCTGTCGAACAATACCACGCGGGCGAGAATCTCGATCGCCATGCGCAGGCGCTTGTTCCAGCGCCTGGGGCCGGTTTTTTCCAGCGCCTCCTTGCCGAGATACTGGTCGTAGGTGAGTTTCTTATGCACCGGATGCTGCGACAGCTCGATATGCGGGGAGACCCGGCCGTTGAAGAAGATGCCGATCCCGGCGCCGGTGCCGAGCGTCAGGATCATCTCCATCCCGGCGCCGCCGATCACCCCGAGCCCCTGCACCTCGGCATCGTTCAAGACCCGCGCCGGGCGGCCGAAGCGCTCAGTGAGCTGGCTTTCGAGCGGAAACCCGGCCCAGGCCTCGGTGCCGAGATTGGGCGCCGTCAGCACGATGCCGCCGCGCACGGCGCCCGGAAACCCGGCCGAGACGCGGTGAAAAGCGGGGAGTTTTCCGACCATTTCGGCGAGGGCGGCGAGCAGAACCGGCGGCGGGCAAGGCTGCGGTGTCGGGAGATGGACCCGCGGCGCCGCCATCTCGCCGCGGTGGTCGAGGACCGACGCCTTGAGCCCGGTGCCGCCGATATCGATGGCGAGCGTGAACGGCCCGCCCGCTGGCCCCGGCTCGGCTTTGGCTTGCGTCGCCGGGCTCATGAATGGTTCCAGACATAGCGCAGGTGATAGCGCGTCTGGCAGGTGCCGGAGGAGACCAGGAGGTTGAGCCGGTTCTGCCCCGCCCGCCCCTCGATCCGGGTGCCCTCGACCGTCTGATGGAGGGCACCGTCGGCGGCGACGGGGACGGTGAAGATCACGCCCGGGCGATAGGGGAGGGTGAGCGTCGCATCGCCGATTTCGGCGACGCCATAGCCGCTTTTCGGACAATCCCCGGCATTGGCGCCGATGGCCCGGATTTTCCCCTCATAGCTGCCGTCGAAGAGGCTCACCGGGGTTGGCTGATGCGGCGCCGGCGGCAGATTCTGGCCGCCGAAGGGGATCGTGCAGGCGCCAAGCGCGAACGCGGCGGCGAGGGCGCCAAAGCGGCGGCAGAGACGCGACATCAGGCAATGATCCTTGGGCATGGACGGCCTCCGCCAGGGACGAGCGAGGCCGCAAACATAGACGGAGGAGCGCCCGCCCGCCAACCCACCGCCGCCCTCACGACCAATGCCCGGGCACCCAGACCCAGGCGCCCTGTTCGCGCTTCCAATAGCCTTCCATCCACATATTGCTGTGGCCGTCGCGCGGCACCCATTTCCCGGCGATCCAGTCATAGCCGTGGCCGTTCCAGTCCCAATGACCGGGCTGCCAGACCAAAGCCTGTTCCGAGACCGGCGGCTTCGGCATGGGTTCCTGGCGCGCCGGCGGCACCGGCGGGAAGGGCGGCGCGGCCACCGGCGCGGGCTCGGCGCAACCGGCGAGCAAGGTGAGCAGCAAGCCGGTGATGGCGCCACCACGCCAGGGCCTGTTCGGCATAGCCATCCTCCACACGCGGCGGCAAATTTCGCCTCTCGACGTCCGCGCGGTTTTGAGATAAAAACCTACGTTATCTTACGGGAGCGAAGTTTATCCCGCGAGACCCCCAACCGCCTACCCGATCCCCAAGGAGATGTCACATGGCGAAAATCCTGGTTCTTTATTACTCGGCCTACGGCCATATCGAAAAGATGGCCGAAGCGATCGCCGAGGGCGCGCGCTCGGTCGCTGGCAGCGCGGTCACCGTCAAGCGGGTGCCGGAGCTGATGCCGCGCGAGGTCGCCGAGCAGGCGCATGTCAAGCTCGACCAGGCGGCGCCGGTCGCAACTCCGGACGAGCTTGCCGAGTATGACGCGGTGATTTTCGGCACTCCTACCCGCTTCGGCAACATGGCGGCGCAGATGCGCAATTTCCTCGACCAGACCGGCGGGCTCTGGGCGCAGGGCAAGCTGATCGGCAAGATCGGCAGTGTCTTCGCCTCCACCGCCTCCCAGCATGGCGGCCAGGAGACCACCATCACCTCTTTTCATACCACGCTTTTGCACCACGGCATGATCATCGTCGGCGTGCCCTATTCCGAGCCCGGGCTCACCATTCTGAGCGAGATGAGCGGCGGCACGCCCTATGGCGCGACCACCATCGCCGCCGGTGACGGCTCGCGCCAGCCCTCCGGGAACGAGCTGAAGATCGCCCGTTTCCAGGGCGCCCATGTCGCCTCGATCGCGGCCAAGCTGTTCGGCTGATTTCTCCGCCCCATCCCCCGGCCGGGCCGGGGGGTGGGATCGGGAAGATCGCTGGCGTGCCTGGCCGCGCGGCTTTAGTCTCGGCGATCATGACGTCGCCCATGACATCGCCCATGGTATCGCCACCAATCATCGAGGTTCTGCCGCCGAGCGAGATTTTTTCGCCCGCCGCCGCCGGCGCCATCGCGCTGATGGTGGCAAGGCTGTTTGCGCGGCGTGACGGTTTCGCCCCGCTGGTGCTCGGGCCGGCGCCGTCCTCGCCGCCGTTTCCTGGGGTTGCGTTTCAGCCGGTGCGCCCGGCCTTTCGCCCGCTGCGCCGTGCGGCGCGCTATGCGGTCGGGGTACAGCGCGCCGCGCGGGGGCTCTCGCCAGCGCTGATCGAGGTCCATAACCGCCCCGATATCGCCCGTTTTCTCGCCGGTCGCGGCGCGGCGCCGGTGGTTCTCTGCCTGCATAACGATCCGCAAGACATGCGCGCGAGCCGGACGGCGGCGGCGCGGGAGGGGCTGCTCGCGGCGCTCGGCGGGGTGATCGTCGCCTCCGAATTCCTGCGCCGGCGGTTTCTCGACGGGCTGGCGCCGGAAGCGGCGGCGCGGGTGTGGGTGGTGCCGAACTGTCTCGATCTCGCGCATCTTCCGCCGCCGCTTCCGCCCGGGGGGCGCGCGCAAGAAATTCTCTATGTCGGACGGGTGGTCGCCGATAAGGGGGTGGATGGGTTCGTCGCCGCCTGCGCCAGCGCCTTGCCGCGGCTCCCGGGCTGGCGGGCGAGCCTCATCGGCGCCGATCGCTTCGGGGCCGCGAGCCTGGAGACGCCGTTTCTGCGCGCAATTCGCGAACGGGCGGCGGCCGCCGGGATCGAGATGCAGGGCTATCGCACCCATGACCAGGTGCTGGCGGCGATGGCGCGGGCGGCGATCGTCGCGGTGCCGAGCCGCTGGGCGGAGCCATTTGGCTTGACCGCGATCGAGGCGATGGCGAGCGGGGCGGCGCTGATGACGACGCGCCGCGGCGCGCTGCCCGATCTCGCCGGCGCGGCCGCGGTCTATATCGATCCCGACGACCCGGCGGGCATGGCCGAGGCGATCACGGCGCTGGCCGGCGATCCCGAGCGCCGCGCCGCACTCGCCGAAGCGGGCCTCCGGCGGGTGCGGGATTTCGAGTGCGACGCGGCGCTCACCCGCCTCGATCGCCTGCGCCGCGAGATCATCGGCGCGGGGACACGCCGTTAACCGGCCGCGAACAGCGCCGCGCCGATGAATTCCCCGGCCTGGATGCCGCGCGGGCAGGCAAAAACCGCGCTTCCGGTGTGGGTCGTGAACTGGTTGAGCGCATCGAGCTTCGCCATGGTCTCGAAAATCCGGATGAAGCCGTCGCGCGGGTCGCGCTGATAGGCGAGGAAGAACAGGCCGGCATCGTATGCCAGGCCCTGGCGCCAGGGCGGCCAGCGCTCGGCGGTGACGCTGACACCGTCATCATAGGCATAGCCGCGGCGGAGGAGGCGCGTGCCGCCATGGCTCGCCGGGGCGCCGAGGCGGACATGGGCGTTCTCGGCGATCACTGGATTGCCGTCGGCGTCGGTCGCATCGAGCGGCAGCGGGTCGAATTCGTGGTGCGCCCCGAGCGGCGCGCCGGAATATTTGCGGCGGCCCATGGTCTGCTCCTGGAAATCGATCCCGGTGCGGTCCCAGTGTTCGAGGGCGATGCGGATGCGCCGGGCGACGAGGTAGCTGCCGCCTTGCATCCAGGAAGGCGCCTCGGCCCCGGCCCAGACCACTGCCGCCGCGTCAGCGGCGGATGGGTTGTTGGTGCCGTCCTTGAACCCCATCAGGTTGCGCGGCGTCTCCCCCGCCGGGGCGCGCGGCAGGAACCCGGCCTGCACCCAGCGGAGCCGCGCCGCGGCAGCGGCGAGCCGGGCGAGTTGGCGGATGGCATGGAAGGCCACTTGCGGGTCATCGGCGCAAGCCTGCACCGCGAGATCGCCGTCCGAGCGCTCGGGGACGAGCTGATCGCCGTTGAAGCGCGGCAGCTCGACCAGGGCGGACGGCCGAAGCGCCGCGAGGCCGAAGCGGTCGGCGCCGTTCTGTTCAAACAATCCCGGCCCGAAGCCGAAGGTGAGCGTGAGCCGCGCCGCGCCGAGCCCCAACGCCTCGCCCGAATCGGCGCCTGGCTGGCTCACATCCGCGCCCAAAGGCGCCGCCGTCGCGCCGGCGGTGAGGCGCTCGGCGGCCTCCGTCCAGCTTCGGAGAAGAGCGATCAGCGCGGCGCGATGCGGTGCCGTGACGTCGAAAGCGGCGAAAGAGACGTGGCTCTGCTGCGGCGTCAGGATTCCGGCCTGGTGGGCGCCGCGGAACGGCACCCGATCGGCCGCGGGCGCGGGCGCGGTGTCCGCCCGGGCGCGGTGGCCGGCGATGGCGCCGGCGAGCCCGGCGGTCGCGGCGAGGAGCGCGCGGCGGGAGGCGAAGGGGCAGGCGCACCCGCCGGCGGTCATCGCGCCAGCACCAGCGTGTTCATGTCGTCCTCGACGTAATAGAGCCCATCGCCGTCCGGGGTCAGGGCGAGGCCGAAGAGATCGCCGTTGCCGGGCGGGGTCTGGGCCTTGTCGGCATCGATCCACTGCGCGCCGAGCTGGCGCCCGCTTCGGGGGTCGATCTCGACCACCTGGCCGTTGAGCCCGTTGCTGACCAGGAGATGGCCGCCCGGCGTCATCGCCAGCGCCAGCGGGCGCTTGAGCAGGCCGTCCCTGGTCACCTCGCGCCCGGTGCCGGCGCTGCCCGCGCGGGTCGCGGCGTCGGCGATGGCGGTGATGCGGTTGCCGATCGCGTCCGAGACATAGAGCGTGCCGTCGGCGCCGAGGGCGAGGCCGGTCGGGCCGATGACGAAGACGCCCTTGTCGGCCTGTTCGCCGAATCCCTCGCCGATCACCGTCTCCTGGCTCACCGCCGGCGCCTTGCCGGGGGCGATGGCGAGATCGAGGCGGAGCACGCTCGCCTTGCCGATCACCGGCGCGTCATCGCTCGGGGCGCCGACGCCGAAGCCGGTATTGCTCAAAAACAATGTCGCGCCGGCGCCCCGGTCGATCACCGCCATGTTGCCCCAGGGCCCGTTGATGCGCGGGCTGGTGATGACATTTTCGACCGCGCCCTCGGGGCTGAGCACGATCAGGCAGCCCTGGCCCTTGGTCGCGGTGGTGCCGTCATGGCTCGGGAGGCTGCCGACGATGACATGTCCCGAGCGCAGCATGGTCATCGCGGTGGTCAACCCGACGCCGCCCGGGCAGCCGGCGAGGTCGCGCGGCAGGGCCGCGAACAGGGTGAGGCTTTTCGCGGCGGGACGATAGACGACGATGGTGGTGCCGAGGCCCTGGAGATTGGTCTTGTCGTTGAAATTATCGACGAGAACGTCGTTTTTCTGGATTTTTCCGGCCGAGACCGGCGCGATGGCGATGGCGTAGGGATTCTGGTCGCCGTTATCGGGGACGGTGGAGGCGAGGGTGGTGTGGTGATGGAGTCGGGCGAGGAAAGCTTCCGGCTCCGCCGCCGGCAGCCGGGTGGCGGCGACGAGGGCGGCGGCGGCGGCGAGCGCCGGAAGGATCAAACGGCCATTGGGCATGGTGGATCTCCTGGGGATGGGCGTGGCGCGAGGGGGCGCGGGTAGCGGGTGTCACGGGCGGTGTTGATATTGAGAGTAATTCGCAATATCAATAAAAACGCACCCCTGTCAACCCCGTGTGGCGGGCACGGTGGATTCGTCGGATTCCGGAACAAATCATGTCGATTCGTTAAAAAATGGGAAAATTTCAGGGGCCGGCGCGGCGTTCAAGCAAAATTTCCTTGATTTCCGTCGGGCCGGCTGATAGGGATTGGGCGTGGAAGAAGGGGGATGGCGATGACCGCAGTAACGGTTCCTGGTGGTAACGGCACACCGTTTAACTTGAATTTCAACACCACCGATAACACGGCGTTCCAGAACACGCTGCTGAGCAGCTTTGCTGCGACGTTCGCCAGCACAAATCTCTACACCAGTCTCAATCCGTCGACGCCGTCTTCCAACCCGACGGTCCCGAACATCTTCGTCGTCAGCCCGACCCTGAACGCCTCCATCACCGGCGCCACGATCACCCTGGCCCCCGGTTTCAACGGTGTTTCCAATAACGCGACCGGCAACAGCACCATCGCCGGCAATAGCGGAATCAACCAGAGCATCGTCTCCGGCTCCGGCAATATGACCTTCTATGCCGGCAAGGGGGAATCCGGCTCGCTCGCGGCGGCGGGCGGCAACAACACCTTCTTCGGCCCCTCGGCCGCCGGCGGCAACTGGACCCTGGTTTATGATGGGAGCGGCAACAACACCATCGTCGCCGGCTCCGGCAATGACATGATCTTGACCAGCAGCGGTCAGGCCAATACCCTCTATCTTGGCACCGGCGCCGACACGGTCGGCTCTTCCGGCGCCGATACCATCAATGCCGGCAGCGGCCAGGATACCGTGTTCCTCAACGGGTCGAGCGGCAATAACGCCCTCGTCAATGGCGGTTCCGGCACGCTGGTGGCGGTCGATAACAGCGGCGCCGGTACCGTGATGGGCGGTGCCGGACCCTCGACCATTTTCGCCAATGCCGGTGGCGGCACCTATATGGGAAGCGCCACCGAAGCCGGCTCGATGATCTTCGTCAATAATGTCACCGTGACCGGCGGCGCTGCCAGCACCTTCACCGCCGGACTTGGTAACAGCACCGCTTTCGCCATGAATGGCGATGGCGTGTACAATTCCGGCCAGGGCGCCTTCACCATGCTGGCCGAGAACGGCGTTGACACGGTGAATGTTGGCGCCGGGATGAACACCGTCATCGCCTTCGGCGGCGCGGGGGGCGAGGTTTCGCTCACCGGCGGCGGGATCGGTAATATTCTCGTCGCCACCGCCGGCAACACCACGCTGAATGCGAGCGGCAGCAGCGGCGCCGATGTCCTGTTCAACAGCGCCGGCGCCGGCAACGCGGCGACGCTGATGGGCGGCTCCTACTGGAATTACCTTATCGGCGGCGCTGGCAACGCGACCATGGCGGGCGGCGCGGGCACCAATTTCTTCCAGTTCATCAATGGCGCGAGTGGTGGCAACGATCTGATCACCGGCTGGAATGTCAACGATCAGATCGATCTCTACAATTACGGTTATAGCACGGCCTCCGGCGGTTTGCAGCCGACGGAAACCGCTTCCGGCAGCTCGACCCTGATCACTCTCTCGGATGGCACCAAGATCACCGTAGCCGGCGTCAGCAGTTCCACTCTGTCCGGTCATATCCACTACGGCTGATCTTCATTCTCCACCGTCTTGCGGACCCGCCGCGCCAAGGCGCGGCGGGTTTTTCGTTTTGGTGAAGAACAACCGGCAAAGCCGGCAACGTTGCCCGCATCACCCTCGGCGATTTCACCCTTCCTCCAGCGCCTCGGCCGCAGCGAGCCAGGCCTCCTCGGCTTCGGTGACGGCATCGGCGATGGCGGCGAGGCGCTTGTTCGCGCGGGCGATCTCCGCCGCCCCGGTTGCGTCATAGAGCGTGGGATCGGCGAGCCGCGCCTCGATCGCGGCGCGTTCGGCGGCGAGCGCCGCGAGCCGCGCCTCCGCCGCTTCCGCCGCGCGTCGGAGCGGGGCCGAGGCCGCCCGCGCCGAAGCCCGCTCCCGGCGCACGAGGCGGGCGCTGGTCTCGCGCCGCTCGCCGGTCGCGGCCGCCGGCTCGGGCGAGGCGAGGCCGGCGCGATAGGCGGCGAGATCGCCGGCGAAGGCCTGCACCCGGCCGTCGGCGACCAGCCACAGCCGGTCGGCGATGAGGTCGATGAGATGCGCGTCATGGCTGATCAGCACCACCGCGCCGGGAAATTCGGCGAGCGCGGCGACGAGGGCCTGGCGGGCGTCGATGTCGAGATGGTTGGTCGGCTCGTCGAGCACCAGGAGATGCGGCGCCTCGCTGGTCGCGAGCGCCAGCGCGAGCCGCGCCCGCTCGCCGCCGGACAGCTCGTCGACCCGCCGCTCCACCCGCTCGGAATCGAGGCCGAAACGCGCCAGATGGGCGCGCAAGGCGGTGACGTTGGCGCGCGGCAAGGCTCGCCCGAGGTGATCGAGCGGGCTTTCCTCGGCCAGCAGATCCTCGAGCTGGTGCTGCGCGAAATAGCCGACGCCAAGTCCGCGCGCTCGCTCCATCCGCCCGGAGAGCGGCGCGAGCCGCCCGACGAGCAGCTTCGCCAGCGTCGATTTGCCGTTGCCGTTGGCGCCGAGAAGCGCGATCCGGTCCTCGCTATCGAGGCGGAGCGAAATGCCGCGCAGCACCGCCCGCCCGTCATAGCCGACGCTGACCTCGTCGAGCCGCAGCATCGGCGGCGCGATCGGGCGTGGCGCGGGAAAATCGAACCGCGCCGGCGCCGCTTCCACCACCGCGATCGTCTGCGGCAGCCGCTCCAGCGCCTTGAGCCGCGATTGCGCCTGGCGCGCCTTGGTCGCCTTGGCGCGGAAGCGAGCGACGAAGGCCTCGATCCGCGCCCGCTCGCCGGCCACCCGTTCGGCGGCGCGCCGCTCCTGGGCGCGGCGTTCGGCGGTGATGCGGGCGAAGGCCTCGAACCCGCCAGGGGTGAGGGAGAGCTTGCCGCCATCGAGATGGGCGATGGCGTGGACCGCGCGGTCGAGGAGGCCGCGATCATGCGAGACGACGAGTGCTGCGCCGGGAAAGCGGGTGAGCCAGGATTCGAGCCACAGCGCCGCCTCGAGGTCGAGATGGTTGGTCGGCTCGTCGAGCAGCAGCAGGTCGGGCGCCGCGAACAGCGCCGCGGCGAGGGCCACCCGCATCCGCCAGCCGCCCGAGAAATCGGCGATCGGGCGCGCCTGCGCCGCGTCATCGAAGCCGAGCCCGGCGAGAATCCGCGCCGCCCTGGCCGGCGCCGCGTCGGCGCCGATGGCGCGGAGGCGTTCATGGATTTCGGCCAGGCGCGCCGGCGCCGCGTCCGCCATCCCGGCGAGCAGCGCCAGCCGTTCGTCATCGGCGGCGAGCACGGCGTCGAGAACGCTGCCCTCGCCAGAAGGCGCCTCCTGCTTGACCCAGGCGAGGCGGGCGCGGCTGGCGAGGCGGATTTCCCCGCCATCGGCGGTCAATTCGCCGGCGATGAGGCGAAGCAGGGTCGATTTCCCGGCGCCGTTCGCGCCGATCAGCCCGACCCGCTGGCCGGCGGCGATGGCGAGATCGGCGCGATCCAGCAGCGCCCGGCCCTGGATCGCGTAGCTGATGGCGGTGATTTCCAATACACTCATGCGCCCTGGATCGCCCGGCTGGCGCCGATGAGCAAGAGCCGGGGCATCGCCGGGCTTGCGGTGCCGGGGCTGACGGGATAAAGCCCGCCGCGTCTCCCGCCGCAAATACGAAGGATGAAGCCATGCCCGCCGAGCGCACGCTCTCGATCATCAAGCCGGACGCGACCCGCCGCAACCTCACCGGCCGGATCAACGCCGTGTTCGAAGCGAACGGGCTTCGCATCGTCGCGCAAAAGCGTCTCCGCCTCAGCCGCGAGCAGGCCGAGGCGTTCTATGCCGTCCACCGCGAGCGCCCGTTCTTCGCCGGCCTCGTCGCCTTCATGACCTCGGGGCCGGTGGTGGCGCAGGTGTTGGAGGGTGAGAACGCGGTCGCCCGCAACCGCGAGATCATGGGCGCGACCGACCCGAAAAAAGCCGCCCCCGGCACCATCCGCGCCGAGTTCGCGGAAAATATCGAGGCCAATTCGGTGCATGGCTCCGATAGCGCGGAGAACGCGGCGAACGAGATCGCGTTTTTCTTCGCCGGCAGCGAAATCACCGGGTAAAAAGGGAGAGAAGGGAAAGGTAAGGGGTTCTTTTTTGAAAAAAGAACCAAAAACTTTTCCCCGTTGCGGCGATGCCGATGGCACCACCGCTCTGAAACGAGGATCAGACCATGGCCGAACACGCAACCCTGGGCGGCGGGTGTTTCTGGTGTCTCGACGCGGTGTTCCGCCGGGTGCGTGGAATTGGCCACGTCGTCTCCGGCTATGCCGGCGGAACCGTCGCGCAGCCGAGCTATGAGCAGGTCTGCACCGGCCGCACCGGCCATGCCGAGGTGGTGCAGCTCGGCTTCGATCCGGCGGAGATCAGCTACGACGATATTTTACGGATATTTTTCGCGATCCACGACCCGACGACGCCGAACCGCCAGGGGCACGATGTCGGCACGCAATACCGCTCGATCATTCTGACCCATGGCCCGGCCGAGGACGCGGCGGCGCGCCGGGTGATGGCGGAGATCGCGGCCGCCGGCATCTGGGATGCGCCCCTGGTCACCGAAATCGCGCCGCTCGCGGTGTTCTATCCCGCCGAGGATTATCACCAGGATTACTTCACCAAAAACCCCGGCGCCGGCTATTGCGCGGCGGTGGTCGCGCCCAAGGTCGCGAAATTCCGCAAGCAGTTCGCCGACCGGCTGGCGTGAGGATCGGGCGGTTTCAGCCGCCACCCATATCCTGATGCCGCGCCTCGCCCCCGAAGCCGATCAGGAGCGCGATCGCGACCGCGACGATGCCGGCGACCCCGGCCAGGGCGTAGCTGTAATTATGGCCCATGTGATCGGCGATCGTCGATTGGAGGGTGGCGTTGGCGGAGGCGAACAGATTGCCGAGCTGATAGACGACGCCGGGGAAGGTTGCGCGGATTTCCGGCGGCGAAATCTCATTGAGATGGGCGGGGATGACGCCCCAGGCACCTTGGACGCAGACCTGCATCAGAAAAGCGCCGATGGCGAGCGCAACCGGGGTCGAGCCGAACGCCCAGAGCGGCAGGACCGGAAGCGAGAGCAGGGCGGCGATGACGATGGCGGCGCGGCGGCCGATCCGCTGCGAGAGCGTGCCGAACAGCAAGCCGCCGGCCATGGCGCCGAGGTTATAGATGATGGCGATGGTCGAGATGGTCACGACGGAGAATTTGTGCTGGCCGCCGAGGAAGGCGCTGGGATAGAGATCCTGCGTCCCGTGGCTGAAGAAATTGAACGCCGTCATGGTGACGATGGCATAGATCGCGAGCGGCAGATGGCGGCCGATCGCGGTCGCGAAGCCGATGCGCGGCCGGGTCCGCCGCGCTGTCCAGTCCGGGCTCTCGGGGACGTTGCGGCGGATATAGAACACCAGCAGCGCCGGCAGCGCGCCGACCATGAACATCCCCCGCCAGCCGAGCACCGGCATCGCGAGATAGAGCACGGAGGCGAGCAGATAGCCGGACGGATAGCCCGCTTGCAGGATGCCGGAGACGGTGCCGCGCCAACGGGTCGGCACGCTTTCCATGGTCAGCGAGGCGCCGACCCCCCATTCGCCGCCCATGGCGATGCCGTAGAGCGCGCGGAGCAGGATGAACACCGTGAGGTCGGGGGCGAAGCCGGAGGCGAATTCCAGCACCGAATAGGCGAGCACATTGGCCATCAGGGTCGGCCGGCGGCCGAAGCGGTCGGCCAGGCGCCCGAAGATGAACGCGCCGACCGGGCGCATCGCCAGGGTGAGCGTGATCGCCCAGGTGACGGCGGTGAGCGAGGTGGTGAATGCGCGGGCGATATCGCGCAGCACAAAGACCATGATGAAAAAATCAAAGGCATCGAGGGTCCAGCCGAGATAGCACGCCGCGACGACATGGCGCTGCTGGCGAATGTGTTCGTTCATGATGCCATCTCCACTTCCCGGGGCGCTGATAGCCATCTCCGCCAGCCCGCGCAAGCCGTGGCCGAGACCCATATCCGCGAAAGCGTGCGCCCGGCGGTGGCTGACTCTCGGGGTCGATCTGCTAGTCTTGCCCCGTGACAGGCATGTTGGAGCCGCAAGATGACCGCCTATCCCGCCGATACCATCCTTGATCTTCTCGCGCGTGGCGCCGAGGGCGCGCCGGCGATCGCGGCGCCGGGGCGAGGGGCGCTGTCCTATGCCGGCCTCCGGGCGCTGGCGCGCGCTACCATCGCCGCTCTCAACCGGATGGGGATCGGCCGCAATGACCGGGTCGCGATCGTCTTGCCGAACGGGCCGGAGATGGCGGCGGCTTTCGTCGCCATCGCCGCCGGCGCCACCACCGCGCCGCTCAACCCCGCCTATCGCGCCGACGAATTCGATTTTTATCTGAGTGATCTCAATGCGAAAGCCCTGGTCATCGGGCAGGGGATGGAAAGCCCGGCGCGCGCGGTTGCGCAGGCGCGCGGGATCCCGGTGATCGAGCTGGTGGCCGCGGAATCCGGCCCGGCCGGCGGCTTCACCCTCGCCCCGGAAGCCCCGCTCGCCGGCACGCCGGCCGCGCCCGGCCCGGCGGCTCGCGGCGATATCGCGCTGGTTCTGCACACCTCCGGCACCACCTCGCGGCCGAAAATCGTGCCTCTGAGCCAGATCAACGTCACCGCCTCGGCCTATCACATCGGTGAAACCCTGCATCTCGTGCCCGACGATGTCTGCCTCAACATCATGCCGCTTTTCCACATCCACGGCCTGATCGCGGCAACGCTCGCCTCGCTCGGCGCCGGGGCCAGCGTTTGCTGCACGCCGGGGTTCAATGCGTTCCGCGTCTTCGCCTGGCTCGCTGAGACGCGGCCGAGCTGGTACACCGCCGTTCCCACCATGCATCAGGCGATTCTGGGTCTTGCCGAGCGCAACCGGGCGGTGATCGCGGCCGGGCGGCTGCGTCTGATCCGCTCGTCGTCCTCGCCGCTGCCGCCGCAGGTGATGACGGCGCTGGAGGAGAGTTTCGGCGTGCCGGTGATCGAGGCCTATGGCATGACCGAGGCCGCGCATCAGATGGCCTCCAACCCGCTGCCGCCGGCGCCGCACTTCGCCGGCGCGGTCGGCATCGCCGCCGGGCCGGAGATCGCGATCATGGATGAGGCCGGGCATCTCCTGCCGCGCGGCGAGATCGGCGAAGTGGTCATTCGCGGCCGCAACGTCACCGCCGGCTATGAAAACAACCCGAAAGCCAATGCGGAGGCGTTCATCGAGGGCTGGTTTCGCACCGGCGACCAGGGGGTGATGGACGCGGCCGGCTATCTCCGCCTGACCGGTCGGCTCAAGGAACTGATCAACCGCGGCGGCGAGAAGGTGAGCCCGATCGAGGTCGATACCGTGATCATGGACCATCAAGCGGTCGCGCAATGCCTCACCTTCGCGCTGCCGCACCCGAAGCTCGGCGAGGAGGTGGCGGCGGCGATCGTGCTGCGCGAGGGAGCGGCGGCGAGCGAGGCGGAGATCCGTGAATTCGCCGCAAAACGGCTCGCGCCCTTCAAGGTGCCGCGGAAAATCGTCTTTCTGCCGGAGATTCCGAAAGGGGCGACGGGCAAGCTGCAACGCATCGGGCTTGCCGAAAAACTCGGCCTCGTCGCATGAAAATCGCGATTTTCGGCGCCGGCGCGATCGGCGGCTTTCTCGGCGCCCGCTTGGCGCAAGCCGGGGTCGAGGTCACTTTCATCGCCCGTGGCCCGCATCTGAGCGCGATGCAGTCGGACGGCGTGCGCCTGATCAGCGGCGGCCGGACCGAGACGGTGCGCGTGCGGGCGCTGGCCGAGGCTGCTGCTGCGGGGAAGCAGGACGCGGTGATCGTGACCCTCAAGGCCCACGCCCTGCCGGCGGCGGCGCCCGAGATCGCGCGCCTCTTCGGGCCGGAGACGATGCTGGTGACCGGCATCAACGGCGTTCCCTATTGGTATTTTTACGGCCTCGATGGCCCGTGGCGCGATCGGCGGGTCAACAGCGTCGACCCAGGGGGGACGCTATGGGATCTCCTGCCGCCCGCCCGGGTCATCGGCTGCGTCGTCTATCCCGCCGCCGAGGTGATCGCCCCCGGCGTGATCGAGCATGGCTATGGCGACCGTTTCAGCCTCGGCGAGCCCGATGGCAGCCGGAGCGCGCGGATCGAGGCGCTGTCGCGATGCCTGATCGGCGCCGGCTTGAAGGCGCCGGTGCGGCCGCGCATCCGCGATGAGATCTGGGTCAAGCTCTGGGGCAATCTCGCCTTCAATCCGCTCTCGGCGCTCACCACCGCGACCCTCGACCGCCTCACCGGGGCGGCGGATTTGCGCGCCATCGCGCGGGCGATGATGGTCGAGGCGCAGGCGGTTGCCGAAGCGCTCGGCGTGCGTTTTGCGATCGATATCGACAAGCGCATCGAGGGCGCCGCCGAGGTGGGCGCGCACAAGACCTCGATGCTGCAGGATCTCGAACGCGGGCGGAAGCTGGAGATCGACGCGCTGCTCGGCGCGGTGGTCGAACTCGGCGCTCTCACCGGCCATGCGATGCCGACCTGCCGCACGATTCTCGCCCTGATCCGCGAACGCGCCCGCCGCGCCGGGTGTTATGACGATATTGCCGCGCCGCCCGTGGCGTCCCACAGCTAGCAGCCTGCTAGGCCCCGCCTTCCGACGGGC
>JAKCCP010000123.1 GCA_021841985.1 Pseudomonadota bacterium
CCGATCTGATCAGTAGTTTTTCAAGAACCTCGGCGAATTGCTCAATATCCGTGTAACGATTGAAAAGGTATTTCCTCCCGTCCTCGATCCGCTTTCTGAACGCCAGAACCGGCTTTAGCTGCTCTCCGGGATCGCGTAATTTGCCCGGATCGACCTCCTTGAAAAATAACGCGATGTTGCGAATTTTCGCATTATCTTCGTACAGCGCCTCCGCGCGCTCAAATTCTTCCCCCGTTCCTGACGCATGGCCGCTTCCGGTGGCCGAACCCCAGCGATCGTGCAGCACGAACACCGCGTAATCGCAGCCTTCGAGATCGCTATTGATCAACGCCTGCGGCCGCCCCGCGCCGGGAAGGGTATCTTCCCAGCCGACCGGATGAAACACGACATCGTCGTCGTGCATCTCCGAGAATTTCCTGAGCTTCTCGCAAAAACGCTTCCGCTCCTCCTCCAACCCGCCGGGAGAGCCGATGAAGACGCGGTATTGTGTGATCGATCGCGGCACGGCGCCCCCTAAACAGCCTCCATCATCGGCAAATGCGGGACAAAATAAGCCGCATCGGGGCCGGCGGCCAGGGGAGACGCGGCGCATTGGGTGATCCCTCGCGCGCGAACTTTCATTGCCTCCCGTCCTTGGGCATCATGGCGCCGAGATTCGGGAGACAAAAAAGATGAACGGCGCGGAAAGTCTGGTGCATACGCTGCTCGCCTGCGGCATCGATACCTGTTTCGCCAATCCGGGAACCAGCGAGATGCATTTTGTCGCGGCACTCGACCGCATCCCCGGCATGCGTGCCGTGCTCGGCCTGTTCGAGGGGGTGGTGACGGGGGCGGCGGATGGCTATGCGCGGATGAGCGGGCGGCCCGCCGCCTGCCTGCTCCATTGCGGGCCGGGGCTGGCCAATGGGCTGGCCAATCTGCACAACGCGCGGCGGGCGCGGAGCCCAGTGCTCGCCATCATCGGCGATCAGGCGACCTATCACCGCCCGCTCGATGCGCCGCTCACCGCCGACACCGAGGGCTGGGCGCGCCCGGTCTCGGCCTTTGTGCGCACCGCGACCAGTGCGGCGCAGGTCGGCCAGGACGCGGCGATGGCGGTGCGGGCGGCGCGGGGTTGGCCGGGCCAGATCGCCAGCCTGATCCTGCCCGCCGACACCGCCTGGGACGAGGGCGGCGTGGTCGCCGCGGCCCTGCCCATCGCCCCACCCCCGGCGCCCGACCCTTGGGCGATCGAGCAGGCGGGCCGGATTTTGCGAAGCGGCGAGGCCGTGATGCTGCTGCTGGGCGGGGCCACCCTCAGTGCCGCGCCGCTGGAGAACGCCTGGCGCATCGCCGCCGCCAGCGGGGCGCGGCTTTCGGCGCAGCAGCAGAACGCGCGCATCGCGCGCGGGCGCGGGCGGGTGCCGATCGCCCGCGTGCCCTATCCACTCGATCAGGCGCTCGCGGCATTCGCCGGCCTCCGCCATCTCATCCTGGTGGGCGCGAGCCTGCCGGTTTCCTTCTTCGCCTATCCCGGCCGGCCCAATCGGCTGGCCCCGCCGGCGTGCGACATCCACATCCTCGCCCGCCCGGACCAGGACGGGCCGGCGGCGCTCGCGGCGCTGGCCGCCGCGATCGGCGCACCGCCGGCGCCAATCCCCGAAAGCCCCCGGCCCACGCCCGCGCGGGGCGCCCTCACGCCGGAGACGGTGGCGGAAACCATTCTCGCGCTGCTCCCCGATGAGGCGGTGGTGATCGATGAGGCCGGCAGTTTCGGGCGCGGCATTTTCGCGCAATCGCACCGCGCCGCCCAGCATGACTGGCTGCAATTGACCGGGGGCGCGATCGGCGACGGCCTGCCGATGGCGACCGGGGCCGCGATCGGCGCGCCGGGACGCCGCGTGGTCTCGTTGCAGGCGGACGGCTCGGCGATGTACACGCTGCAAGCCCTCTGGACCCAGGCGCGTGAAAAACTCGATGTCACCACCATCGTCTTCGCCAATCGCCGCTACGCCATCCTGCAACACGAACTGGCCGGGGTCGGGGCCAATCCCGGCCCGCGCGCGCACGCCATGATGAGCCTCGCCGATCCCGATCTCGATTGGATCAAGCTCGCCGAGGGCCACGGCGTCGCGGCGGCGGAGGCCACGGATTGCGAAACCCTGGCAACCCTTCTCGCGCAATCGTTCCGGCACCGCGGGCCGTTCCTCATCGCGCTCAACGTCGATTGATCCGACTGAGAGTTTGAAAAAGAATGCCCTCGCGCCCGGAAATCGATCGGAAAGAATCAATGTTTTCAAAGGGCGTTCTTTTTCAAGTTCGATTGATTTTTAGGCTCTGACGATAATCCTGGTGGGGTTTGGCGGGAAGCGAGGCCATCCCGGCGCTGGTTACGATTGCTTTACCCGGCGCCGTTAGCAAGGAGGCCCGCAAGAATGCACGCCGGGGATCACGATGCCGTCTCTTTTCGCCCGCCTTCGCCACCCGAGCCTCTCCCTCCGCCTTTTCGTCATCGTCGCGGCCGCGCTGGTCTCGCTCGCCGCCATCGCCGGGATAGCGCTCTTCGATCAATATCAGCAGATGCTCGCCGGCAAGATCACCAAGCTCCGCGCCGTCACCGAGGAAGCGCTCTCGGTCGCGGCCACGCTGGAGCGGCAAGTGGAAGCCGGCGAAATAACGCGGGAAGAAGCGCTCAGGCGCTTCCGCGACACCGTTCGCCCGCTCCGCTTCGACAATAGCAACGGCTATATTTTTTCCTACGACATGAATGGCCTCACCCTCGTTCTCGGCCCGACGCCGGCGGTCGAGGGAAGCAATCGCCTTGATGTGCGTGACGCACGGGGCTTCCCCTTCGTGCGGGCGCAAATCCGCGTCGCCGCGGCCGGCGGGGGAACCGTCACCTATCTCTATCCCAAGCCCGGCGGCACGGTTGCGCTGCCCAAGATCGCCTATGTCGCGCCATTCCCGCCGTGGCACCTCTATGCCGGCGCCGGGCTCTACATCGATGATCTCGACGCCCTGCTGTGGTCGGGCGTGCTGCGCCTCGGCACCATCGTCGCCGCCCTCTTCCTGGCCTCGACCGCGATCGCCTGGCTGGTCGCGCGAAGCATCACCCGCCCGCTCGGCCAGTTGCGGAGCCGCATGATCGGGCTCGCCGAGGGTGATCTGGCGCGCGCCATCCCCGGTGAGGCGCGGGCCGACGAGATCGGCGCCATGGCCCGCGCGGTCGCGGTGTTCCGCCACAACGCCATCGAGCGCGCCGAGCTGCGCGCCCTCCAGGAACAGCAGGCGCGGCAGGCAGCCGAGGAGCGGCGCGGCGCGCGGCTCGAGCTTGCCGAGCGCTTCGAGCAGAGCGCCGGCGGCATCGTCGCCGCCGTTACCAGCGCCGCGGCAACCCTCCAGGCGACCGCGCGGAGCATGACCGGAATCGCCGGGGACGCCTCGCAACAAACAGCGAAAGTCGCCGATGCTGCGACAGCGGCGAGCCGCAATGTCCAGACCGTCGCCGGTGCCACCGAGGAGCTGAGCGCCTCGATCGCCGAGATCAATCACCTGGTCGGCCGCTCCGCCGAAACCGCCGCGCGCGGGGTCGCCGAGGCTGAACGCACCGATCAGACGGTGAAAAGCCTGGCCGAGAACGCCCAGAAGATCGGCGACGTGATCATGCTGATCCAGACCATCGCAGCCCAGACCAATCTCCTGGCGCTGAATGCCACGATCGAGGCGGCGCGCGCCGGCGAAG
>JAKCCP010000015.1 GCA_021841985.1 Pseudomonadota bacterium
GCCCTTGCGGCCTGGCATCGCGAGGCGCATCAATTCCGCATCGAGGCCCGCGCCGGCGCGCCCGGCAAGCCGACCCCGGAAGGGCTGCATCGCGACGGGGTCGATTACGTTCTCGTCCTGATGATCGGGCGCGAGAACATCGAGCGCGGCGAGACCAGCATCCATGACCTCGAGGGCAAGCCGCTCGGGAGCTTCACCCTCGCCGCCCCGCTCGATGCCGCCCTGGTCGATGACCACCGCGTCTATCACGGCGTCACCCCGGTGGCCCCCGTGGATGCCGGCATGGCCTCCCATCGCGACGTTCTGGTGGTGACATTCCATCGGAAACCGGCGCCGGGCGGCGGCGGGGCGGGGTAAGGGAAGAATCTTCTTTTTCTGAAGAAAAAGAAGCAAAAAGACTTTCTTCCCGTTGGGCAGGGCCTGCGGCACTGCCCTGGGGGTAAAAGTTTTTGGTTCTGTTTTACAAAAAAGAACCAGTTTCTTCTCAATGCCCGGCGTGGCTTCCCGAAAAATCCGGCGCGGCGAGGCCGGATTGCGCGAGCTGGCCGGCGATCGCCGCCTTGAGGCGCTCGAGCCCGGCCTGATCCTTCGCCTCGGCGCGCGCGACCAGCACCGCCTGGGTGTTGGAGGCGCGGAGCAGCCACCAGCCATCCTCGGTTTGCACCCGCACACCATCGGTGTCGTTCACCTTGGCGCCGGCTTCGCGGAGACGCGCGGCGACCTCGGCGACGATCGCGAATTTGCGCGTCTCCTCGCAATCGAAGCGCAGTTCCGGGGTTGAAGCGAGCGCGGGGAGGGCGGCGCGGGCCTCGGAGAGCCGGCCGGTCATGCGCGCGACGATGCCGAGCAGACGCAAAGCGGCATAAAGCGCGTCGTCAAACCCGTACCAGCGATCGGCGAAGAAGATATGCCCGGACATCTCGCCGGCGAGCGGCGCCCCGGTCTCGGCCATCTTGGCCTTGATCAGGCTGTGCCCGGTTTTCCACATCAAGGGCGCGCCGCCGGCCTTGGCGATCTCGTCGAACAGCACCTGGCTCGCCTTGACATCGGCGATGATGGTCGCACCCGGCCGGGCGCGCAGCACGTCGCGGGCGAGCAGCACCATGATCTGGTCGCCGAACAGGATTTCGCCCTGGTCATCGACGATCCCGACGCGATCGGCATCGCCGTCGAAGGCGATGCCGAGATCGGCTTTTTGGCCATGCACCGCGGCGATGAGCTGGCGGAGATTGGCGGGCACCGTCGGGTCCGGGTGGTGGGCGGGGAAATTTCCGTCCACTTCGCCATTGATCACCGTATGCGTCCCCGGCAGGCCGGCGACGAGTTGATCGAGCACCGCGCCGGCGGCGCCGTTGCCCGGATCCCAGACCACGGTCAGCGCACGCGCCCCACCATCGTAATCGGCGAGCAGTCGGGCGATGTAGGCCGCGCGAATATCCTCGGCGGTTTCGCGTCCGGCGGCTTCGGGCACGACGTCGCCGCGCGCGGCCATCTCGCCGAGCGCGGTGATCGCGCGCCCGAAAAACGGTTTTTTG
Source organism: Pseudomonadota bacterium (assembly GCA_021841985.1). Next base: position 1,536 of record JAKCCP010000015.1, read on the forward strand.
CCGAGCATCATCTTGAAGCCGTTGTAATCCGGCGGGTTGTGGCTGCCGGTGACCATCACCGCGCCATCGGTCGCAAGCGTGGTCGCGGCGAAATAGAGCATCGGCGTCGGGCCGAGCCCGATGCGCAAAACCGCCATCCCGCTCGCCATCAGGCCCTTGACGAGAGCGGCTTCCAGCGCCGGCGAGGACAGCCGCCCGTCATAGCCGACGGCGACGCGGGTGCCGCCGGCGCGCGCGACGATACCGCCGAACACCCGTCCGATCGCATACGCATCGGCCTCGGTCAGGGTTTTGCCGACGATGCCGCGAATGTCGTATTCGCGGAGGATGCTCGGGTCGAAGCGGTGGGAGAAACTCATCGGGGCGTCCTCGTTCCGGTCAGGCGTCGCGATAATGGCGGAGGAAGTCGCGCACCATCGGCGCGAGATCGGGGCGTTTCAAGGCAAAGGCGATCTGGGCTTCGAGAAACCCGACCTTGTCGCCGCAATCGAAGCGCCGGCCCTCGAAGCGGAGGCCGTGGAAGGGCAGATCGCCGATCATCTTGGCCATCGCGTCGGTGAGCTGCACCTCGCCGCCGGCGCCGCGCTCGAAGCGCGAGAGATGGCCGATGACCTCGGCGCGCAGCACGTAGCGGCCGATGATCGAGAGCGTCGAGGGCGCGTTCTCGGGCGCCGGTTTCTCGACCAACCCCTTGACCTCGGCGAGGCGCCCGTCATCGGCGCCGATCGCGAGGATGCCATAGCGGCTGGTTTGCGCCCGCGGCACGTCCTGCACCGCGACGACATTGCCGCCGGTCTCGCGATAGACGGCGGCGAGCTGGGCGACGCAGGGGGTCTCGCCGAGGATGAGGTCATCGGGGAGGAGGATGGCGAACGGATCCTCGCCGATGAAGGCGCGCGCGCACCAGATCGCGTGGCCGAGGCCGAGCGGCTCCTGCTGGCGGACGGTGACGATGGCGCCGGGTTCGAGTTGCGTGCCTTCCAGAAGCGCCAGCGCCTCGGTCTTGCCGCGCTCGCGCAACACCGCCTCGAGTTCGAAGGCGATATCGAAATGCTCGACGATCGCGGTCTTGCCGCGGCCGGTGATCAGGCAGAATTGCTCGATCCCGGCGGCGCGCGCCTCCTCGATCGCGTATTGGATCAAGGGCTTGTCCACCACCGGCAGCATTTCCTTGGCGGTCGCCTTGGTCGCCGGCAGGAAGCGGGTGCCAAGGCCGGCGACCGGCAGGACGGCTTTGCGCAATGGTTTCAAATCACTGTTTCCTTCCCTCGCCGATCGGGGATTTGTCCCCGATCATTTCGGCGGAATGATGGCCGCATCCTCGACCTCGGCGGCGACGATGGCGCTGATATTGACGATGCCGCGCGCGGTGACGCTCGGCACCAGAACATGCACGGGCTTGCTCATGCCCAGCAAGAGCGGGCCGACGACGAGCCCGTCGGCCGCCGCCTTGAGCAGGTTGAAGGCGATATTGGCGGCATCGAGATTGGGCATCACCAGGAGATTGGCGGTGCCGGAAAGCCGGCTGTCGGGCACCGCGCGCTCGCGGATGGCGGCGCTGAGGGCGGCATCCGCATGCATTTCGCCATCGATCTCGAGGGCCGGATCCTGGGCCCGGATCAGCGCGAGCGCCGCCCGCATCTTGCGCGCCGACGGCGTGTTCGAGGCGCCGAAACCGGAATGCGACAACAGCGCCGCCTTCGGGGCGAGACCGAAGCCGGCGACCGCGCGCGCGGCGAGCGCGGTCATCTCGGCGATCTGCTCGGCGCTCGGGTCGATATTGAGGTGGGTATCGCACAGGAACAAGACGCCGGTCGGCAGGATGATGCAGGAGAGCGCGTAGACCCGGGAAACCTCGGCGCGGGCGGGGATGATCGGGAGGACATATTTCATGTGCTGCCACCAATCGCCCGAGCCACCGACGATCGCGGCCTCGACGGCGCCGGTCGCGAGCAGCATGGCGGCGACGACACTGGTGCGGTTGCGCATCCGGCGCGCCGCCGCCGGCGGCACCACGCCGCGCCGCCCGACCAGGCATTGATAGGGCGCGATCAGCGGCGAAATCGTCTCGCTGTCCTGCTCGGGATCGATCACCCGCACCTCGCCGGCGAGATCCATGCGCAGCCCCATCTCGCGCACCCGCGCGGCGATGATGTCGCGCCGGCCGAATAAATCCA
>JAKCCP010000281.1 GCA_021841985.1 Pseudomonadota bacterium
GCCCCCCGCCGCCGGCCCCGGGCTTGGCCCCGCGCTTGGCATGGCGCCGCCGGCGGGCGGCGGGCGGCCGGGTCCGGCGATCGGCGGCGCCGATTTCCAGGCCTTCGAGCAGACGCTCCAAGCCATCCAGGCGGCCTGGAGCGCGCACGACCTCGCGGCCCTTCGCCGCCTCGCGACCCCGGAAATGGTGAGCTATTTCGCCGAGCAACTGGCCGAGCAGGCGAGCCGGGGGGTGCGCAACGTGGTGCGTGACGTGCGGCTCGAGCACGGCGATCTCGCCGAGGCCTGGGCCGAGGGCGGGCGGGACTACGCGACCGTCGCGATGCGGTTCTCGATGATCGACGTGACCCTCGATGCCGGCGGGCGCGTCGTCGATGGCAGCCCGAGCGAGCGAGTGAGCGCGACCGAGCTTTGGACCTTCCTCCGCGCCCCGGGCGGCGCCTGGATCCTGTCAGCGATCCAGCAGGCGCGTTGAGCCCGGAGGGCTTTCGCCTATTTGCAGCGCAGATTGACCTCCGCCTCGGCGCGGTGGAGGCGGTCGATTTCCTCGATCGCGATCGGGGTGTGACGGAAGATATCGGCCTGCGGGCCATGCACGCCCTGCTGCATGCTGAGAATGGTTTCCGCCTTCTCGTAATCGTCATAGCTCATCATGTCGGCGATGGTATCGATGCCGCATGAACATTTTTCGAGCAGATCATGGCTGAACCCGTTGGCGGCGAGGCAGCCGATGACGTAATCGGCGCGCGCGTCGGTCGGGTAGTCATGCGCCGGACGGTGCCCCTCGGTCTCGGCCCGCGCCGCGAAGGCGATCAGGCCGAGCGCGAAAACCACCGCGATCGCGCGGCTCATGGCGTCGCCCCCGCGCCCGGCGTGGCTTGGTCGAAAACCAGCCGCTCGCTGATCGCCGGCGCGCCACTGGCGGGATCGGCCGGCGTCTCGGTCGCGAATTCGGCGAAGCCCCCCGGCACCTCCTTGCTGAGCACGAAACGGTAGGTTTTCTCCTGGATCTGCGGCACGCGCGCGAACCGGTCATTATCGGCGAAGGGGCGGAGGGTGATGCTTTGCGCCGCGATCTCGTGGCCATCGAGGGTGATTTTGGTCGCGGCGATCGCGGCCTTGTCGATGAAGGCGGCGCGGATACGGTCGCGAAAATAGGCGGCGGCGACGCCGGTTTGGGCGCGCATTTCATCGACGTCGTGCTCGAGGAACACCATCAGCAGCGGATTGCCGCGAAAATCATCGACGGCGGGATAAAAAATATGGCGGTCGCCGGTCAGAAAATTGAACATTACGTATTTCGTGCCATCTGGATGGACGAGTTTGATGTCCTCGGCGACGCGATCGGTGAAACCATCCGGTCCCTGGCGCGTAAAGCGATAGAGGAGCGTTTCGGGGTGGTCGATATTGGCGAGATGCGGGGTTTCGAACAGGGCAATCTGTGCCGGGCTGAGCGGCTTGGCGGCGTCGGCGGGATCGGCGGCGCCGGCCGGCGGCGCGAGGCAGAGGCCGAGCAGGCAAAGGGCGGTCATTCTTGGCATCATGTTTGCGTGCATCTCATGTGATGGCGGGTTGGCATGATCCTGGCGGCAGGCCTGGCGTTTCATCGTGTTGTGGCGTTTTACGTAACCGGCCTTTCATGGGCCAATCTGGTTCTCTGGTGCAAGGGAGATGATGATGATTGAACTCGTGCTCGTCTACTGCCTGATCGCCGACGCCAAGACCTGCGTCGAAAAGCGCCCGACTTTCGAGGAGGAAATCACCGAGCAAGCCTGTCTGATGGATGCCGAGCGCTACGCGATCGCCTATGTCAACGAACATCCCGAGTGGCGGCTGGCTGGCTGGCGTTGCGAAATCGGCGTGCCGCGCCAGGATCCGGCCTGATCCCTGGCCATTTTCGTGAGACCTCCCGGCGAAAGCGCCACCCCTCGCCGGGTGGACAATATCATGCTTCGACGCAAGCGATGATCACCACCATGATTCATCCGGTTTTTCGTTCGGATGATTGATTAATTCTATAATAGCTGGATCGGTTCTTTAACTGACTTGATCGAATAAGCTTATGCTGCGATGCAGCATTATAAAGTCGAACAAAAATACAATCCCCGCGACAGTTTAATGCTTGTCAACGCGATGGCGTTGGCGATAGCTTGCGCGCAGGCCGCGAAGACGGTGGGCCGTCTGGCGGCCGTGTGATTGCGCTTCCGAGACTTAAGCCTCGAACCCAAATCGCGATGCGAGGCCATCTTGGGGTGTGACAGCCGGTAACGCTTTATTGAGGGAGGGTTCTAAATGAAGCCGAGTAAGCGTTTATTCGCGTGGGCGGTGCTGATGAGCAGTGCTGCCGGAATTTTGGGGGCCGGGGCGGCCTTCGCCAATGATCAGCTCGAGAAAATGTCGCAGGATCCCAAGCAATGGGTCATCCCCGGTGGCGACTATAATTCTCAGCGTCATACCAAGCTGACCCAGATCACCACCGAGAACGCCCACAAGCTGCATCCGGTGTGGACCTTCTCCACCGGCGTGCTGCGCGGCCATGAAGGCGGACCGCTGGTTGTCGGCGACATGATGTATGTCCACACGCCGTTCCCGAACAAGGTCTTCGCGCTGGATCTCAACAACGAGGGCCGCATCGTCTGGGCCTATGAGCCGAAGCAGGATCCGAACGTCATTCCGGTGATGTGCTGCGATACCGTCAATCGCGGCGTCGCCTATGGCGAGGGCATGATCTTCCTGCATCAGGCCGACACCACCCTGGTCGCGCTCGACGCCAAGACCGGCAAGGTCGCCTGGTCGGTGAAGGATGACGATCCCGCCAAGGGCGCGACCGGCACCTCGGCGCCGCTCGTCGTCAAGGACAAGGTTCTGGTCGGCGTCTCCGGCGGCGAGTTCGGTGTGCAGGGCCACATGACCGCCTACAACATCAAGGACGGCTCGGTCGCCTGGCGTGCCTATTCCGAGGGGCCGGACGATCAGCTCCTGTTCGATCCTGACAAGACCATGGCGATGGGCAAGCCGGTCGGCAAGGATTCCTCGCTCAAGACCTGGGAAGGCGATCAGTGGAAGATCGGCGGCGGCGCCACCTGGGGCTGGATTTCCTATGATCCGAAGCTGAACCTGGTCTATTATGGTTCCGGCAATCCCAGCACCTGGAACCCGAGCCAGCGGCCGGGCGACAATAAATGGTCGATGACCGTCTTCGCCCGCGACGCCGATACCGGCATGGCGAAATGGGTCTATCAAATGACCCCGCATGACGAATGGGACTATGACGGCATCAACGAAATGATCCTCGCCGACACCAAGGTGCATGGCAAGGAGACCAAGGCGCTGGTGCATTTCGACCGCAACGGCTTCGCCTATGTCCTCGACCGCACCAACGGCGCGCTCCTGGAAGCCAACAAGTTCGATCCGGCGGTGAACTGGGCGACCAAGGTCGATCTCAGCACCGGTCGGCCGGAAGTCGTCGCGCAATACTCGACCGATCACAACGGCGCCGACCACAACACCAAGGGCGTCTGCCCGGCCGCGCTCGGCTCCAAGGACGAGCAGCCGGCGTCGTTCTCGCCGCAGACCGGCCTGTTCTACGTGCCGACCAACCATGTCTGCATGGATTACGAGCCGTACAAGGTCACCTACACCGCGGGGCAACCCTATGTCGGCGCGACCTTGTCGATGTTCCCGCCGAAGGGCGAGAGCCATCTCG
>JAKCCP010000370.1 GCA_021841985.1 Pseudomonadota bacterium
CCGATCTTGGCTGGCGGCTGGTTTCGGGGAGCCTGGTGCAGAGCTTCCCGCTGCCGCCGCATCCCTGAGCGGGGCGGCGATCAGCCACCCCCGTCCTCGCCGCCCGCCAGCATCAGCGCCGAGCGGACCAGGGCGAGATGGGAGAAGGCCTGCGGAAAATTGCCGAGCTGACGCTTCGCGTGCGGGTCATATTCCTCGGCGAGCAGGCCGACATCGTTGCGGAGATCGAGCAGCCGGTCGAACATCGCCCGCGCCTCCTCACGGCGGCCTTGCAGCACGAGATTATCCACCATCCAGAAGCTGCAGGCGAGAAAGGCGCCCTCGCCGGGCGGCAGACCGTCGGCGCCGGCTTCGGTGCGATAGCGCAGCACCAGCCCATCCTCCATCAGATCCCGCTCGATGGCGGCAACCGTCGCCCGCACGCGCGGATCCTCGGGCGGCAGGAAGCCGACCATGGGGATGAGCAGAAGGCTCGCATCGAGTTCGCGCGAGCCGAAGCTTTGCACGAAGCACTGGCGTTCGGGATCGATGCCGTCGCGGCAGACGGTGGCGTGGATGTGATCGCGGAGCGCCGTCCAGCGCTCGAGCGGGGCGGCGAGATGATAGGTTTCGGCGTCCTTGACGGCGCGGTCGAAGGCGACCCAGGCCATCACCTTGGAAAACGTGAAATGCCGCCGCCCGCCGCGCACTTCCCACAGACCCTCGTCGGGGCGATCCCAGATGCGCGCGAGATGTTCGAGCAATTTGCGCTGCATCGGCCAGGAATCACGCGCCGCGCCGAGGCCGCCGCGGCGCGCGGTATGGGCCGAATCCATGACCTCGCCATAGACATCGAGCTGTAGCTGGTCGGAGGCGGCGTTGCCGATCCTGACCGGGCGCGAGCCGGCGAAGCCGGGAAGCCAGGTCGCCTCCCATTCCATCAGCCGGCGCTCGCCGGCGAGGCCGTACATGATCTGCACCTGCGCCGGGCTGCCGGCGATCGCCCGGTGCAGCCAGTTGCGCCACGCCTCCGCCTCCTCGTAATAGCCCGCCGCCATCATCGCATCGAGCGTCAGCGTCGCGTCACGCAGCCAGCAATAGCGGTAATCCCAGTTGCGTGACCCGCCCCATTGCTCGGGGAGCGAGGTGGTGGGCGCGGCGACGATGCCGCCGGTCGGCGCGTAGATCAACGCTTTCAGGGTGATCAGCGAGCGCAGCACCGGTTCGCGATAGCGGCTGTCGCAGAGGCAGCGCGACGACCATTCCGCCCAGAAACGCTCGGTCTCGGCGAGCGCCTTGAGCGGATCGCGCGGCGGCTCGGGCGGCAGGTGGGAAGGCGAATGGGTGAGCATGAAGGGGATGGTTTCGCCGGCGGCGATCTCGAATTCGGCGATGGTCGTGAGGTTTTGCCCCAGCAGCGTGACCGGCGTGCGCAAGACCACCATGTCCGGCCCGGCGATGGCGCGGATGCCGTTGCCGTCGGCGAGGCGGGTGACCCAGGGGATGGTGGTGCCGTAATCGAAGCGCAGCGTGAGGTCGAGGCGCATCGAGACGCGCCCGGCGCGCCCGGCGACGAGACGGATGACCGAGGAGGAGGCGCCGTTCGGGGGCATGAAATCGATCACCGCGACCTCGCCCTCGTCGGTCGCGAAGATCGTCTCGAGCACCAGCGAGAAGCCGCGATAGGCGCGGCGGATCGTATGCACGGCGCCCCGCGGCGCGATCAGCCAGCGCCCGTGATTGCGCCCGCCGAGGAGGGCGGCGAAGCAGGCGGGGCTGTCGAAACGCGGCCAGCACAGCCATTCCAGCGCGCCGGTGCGGTTGATCAGCGCGGCGCTGTGGCCGTCACCGATCAGGGCGTAGTCCTCGATGCGGGCTTGCGCCGCGGCGGTTTCGGCCATCAGCGGGGCCTGCCCGCCGGGCGGGGGCCGGGCACCGGCCGCGCCAGAGGCGCAAGGCGGCGGAAGATCGCGGTCATGGCGGCACCCTCACGAACGATGATCTCTTGGCGGGGATTCCCTGGGGCGGGAATTCCCTGGCGGAAGAAATTCGGCGATGTTTCGCCGAGCATGGTAAGCGAATTATGTCGCCCGTGCGTTAATGCCAACCCGGTCGCGCGCGCAAGATCGGGGGTGGCCTTGACTTCACGCAAATTTTCCCGATAGGTGAGGCGAACCCGCATCGCCGAGGCGCAAGACGCGCCCCGGCACGTCTCCGCATGGAGCGATGCCGCTTTTTATCCGAAAGTATCTGGTGTCCGAGATCCTACACCCCGCCGAGCCCGCCCCCCCCGCCTCGACCGCAGCCGTGTCCGAGGAAGCGCCCGCCGCGGCATCCGCCGCGACCGCCCCAGGGTCCGACCTCGAGTCCGACCCCGGGTCCGACCCCGGGTCCGACCCCGGGTCCGACCTCGGGGCCGCCCCGGAGCCCGCTTCGGCCGCGTCCGGCTTCGTCGAACTCGGCCTGTCCGAGCCGGTGCTGCGCGCCGTCGCCGAAATGGGCTACACCCAGCCGACGCCGATCCAGGCGCAGGCGATCCCGACGGTTCTGATGGGCCGCGACGTGCTCGGCTGCGCCCAGACCGGCACCGGCAAGACCGCCGGCTTCACCCTCCCCATGCTCGACATCCTCGCCGGCTCGCGCGCCCGCGCCCGCATGCCGCGCAGCCTGATCCTCGAGCCGACCCGCGAACTCGCGCTTCAGGTCGCGGAAAATTTCGTCCTCTACGGCAAATATCTGAAGCTCAGCCACGCCCTCATCATCGGCGGCGAAAGCATGGCCGACCAGCGTGATGCGCTGGACCGCGGCGTCGATGTGGTGATCGCGACCCCCGGCCGCCTCATCGACCTGTTCGAGCGCGGCGGCGTCCTGCTCACCAATGCCCGCCTCCTGGTCATCGACGAGGCCGACCGCATGCTGGACATGGGGTTCATCCCCGATGTCGAACGCATCGTCGCGATGCTGCCGGCCAATCGCCAGACGCTGTTCTTCAGCGCGACCATGGCGCCCGAGATTCGCCGCCTCGCCGATGCCTTCCTGCAAAACCCGAAGGAAATCACCGTCGCGCCGCCGGCCTCGGTCGCGACCACCATCACCGCCGGCCTCGCCCTCGTCGCCGAGCATGACAAGCGCGAGGCGCTGCGCCGGCTGGTCCGCAAGGAGGATGTGCAGAACGCGTTGATCTTCTGCAACCGCAAGCGCGATGTCGATATTCTCTACCGCTCGCTCGCTCGCCACGGCTTCAGCGTCGGCGCGCTGCATGGCGACATGTCGCAGCCGGTACGCTTCGCGACGCTGGAGAAATTCAAGGCCGGCGAGATCCGCCTCCTGGTGTGCAGCGACGTCGCCGCGCGCGGGCTCGATATCGGCGGGCTCTCGCATGTCTTCAATTTCGACGTGCCGGTGCATGCCGAGGATTATGTCCACCGCATCGGCCGCACCGGACGCGCCGGGCGCGAGGGCCGCGCCTTCATGATCGCCGAGCCCGAGGACCGGGTGATGGTGGAAGCGATCGAGAAGCTGACCGGCGCGCCGATCCCGCGCATCGCGGTCGAGGGGCTCGATCCCGTCGCCTGGGCGGAAGGGACCGGCGGCAAGCGCCGGGGCCGGCGTGGGGCCCAGCCGGGGGCCAAGCCGGGAGGCCAGCCGGGAGCCAAAACCAGCGCGCGCGCGCCACGCGGACGCGCCCGGCCCTCGGCGGAGACATCGGCCCCCGCCTCTG
>JAKCCP010000062.1 GCA_021841985.1 Pseudomonadota bacterium
CTCGATGGCAAAGGGATCATCGATGCCGGCCGCGCGCATCGCCTCGCAAGTTCGTTGAATGGTGCGGGAAATTCCCGAATCCCCGACGAACATGTGATGCGCTTCCTCGGTCAGCATGAAGCGGCATGTGCGGGAGAGCGGATCGAAACCGGATTGCGCCAGCGCCGCGAGCTGCATCTTGCCGTCACGGTCGGTGAAGAAGGTGAACATGAAAAACGAGAGCCAGTCCGGCGTCGCCTCGTTGAAGGCGCCCAACATGCGTGGCGCGTCGCGATCGCCCGAGCGGCGGCGCAGCAGGTCTTCCGCTTCCTCGCGGCCGTCGCGGCCGAAATATTTGTGCAGGAGATAGACCATCGCCCAGAGATGTCGCCCCTCCTCGACATTCACCTGAAAGAGATTGCGGAGATCGTAGAGCGAGGGGGCGGTCGCGCCGAGATGGCGCTGCTGCTCGACCGAGGCCGGTTCGGTATCGCCCTGGATCACGATCAGCCGGCGCAGCATGGCGCGGTATTCGCCGGGCACTTCCTGCCACGCCTTCTCGCCCTTGTGCGCGCCGAAGGGGATGCGGCGATCGGCGATGGCGGGGGCGAGCAGGATGCCCCAGCGATACTCCGGCATGCGCACGTAATCGAATTTCGCCCAGCCCTCGGGATCGACGCCGATCGCGGTGCGGAGATAGACGAGGCTCTCCTGGAACCCCTCCGGCCCCATCGTCTTCCACCAGTCGATATAGCCGGGATGCCAGGTCTCCAGCGCCTTTTTCACCCGCGGATCGGCATTGAGGCCGACATTGTTCGGGATCAGCCCATCATAATCGACGTCCATGCCATCGGGCATTTTTCGCGTCCTCCGCTGCCGTGTCGCTGTTCCGCCGCCCGGTCTCAGACGCGGCGAAAATCGTAATCGGGCTGCACGCCGCTGCCATAGCGCTTCAACGCGCCCGCCTCGCCGATCGCGTTCGGGCGCTGGAACACCCAGTTCTGCCAGGCGGTGAGGCGGGCGAAGATGCGCGTCTCCATCGTCTCCGGGCCGGGGAAGCGGAGATTGGCCTCCATCGCGGTCAGCGCATCGGGGGAAAAACTCGCGCGTTCCTCGAGCATCACCCGCACCTCGTCGTCCCAGTCCACTTCGTCGAAACCGAGGGTGATCAGACCCGCCGCCTCGGCCGCCCCTGCGGCAAGCGGGGTTGCGATGAGATCGCGCGCCCGCGCGAGGCTTTCGGGATCATCGAGAAACCGCGCGCCGAGGCGCGAAAGATCATTGCCCATCGGGTAGGCGCCGAAATTGAGCGGGCCGAGCGCGAGCCGCGCGACCCCCTGTCCGCCATCCGGCCCCTCCCGCATCAGCGCGCGGTCGGCGGCGAGAACGATTTCGGCGAGGGTTCCGGCAAAACAGGAGCCGGGTTCGACGAGCGCGATCACGCTGCGCGAGGTCATGTCGAGGCGTTTGAAAACCCGCTTGAGATAGAGCCGGATTTCGCGCACCAGCCAATCCTCGCGGTGATCCTCGAGCAGCCGGTCGGCGGCTTGCACGGCGTCGAGATCGCCGCGGGCGCGAAAGACCAGGGTGCCGATCTCGGGCTCGTTGGCGCGGAGATGCAAAAGCGCGTCATCGAGGGCGCGGGCGAGCGCGAGCGGCCAGAAGGCGGCGCCCGAACGATGGATGCCGGCGCCATCGGCGGGCAAATCCCCCGGGCCGTGAATGAGGAGATTCGCGCGGCGCGACGCGCGGTCGATGGTGACGTCGAGCGTCGGGTAATGGATGGCGTTTTCGGAAAACTCGCGCGCGAGCGGGGTAAGCACGATGCCTTGCGCCGTGGCCGGGCGATCGCTCCGCGCGGCAAACGCCTCGGCGCGGGCGGTGATGGTCGCGTCCCAGGCACTGGGCGGCACCAGTTCATCGACCAGCCGCCACTCCCGTGCCCGCGCGCCGCGCACCCCCTCCTCCATCAGGCAGAAGAGATCGGCGCGATCGCGGCGCAGGCGGCGCTTGTCGGTCAGCCGCGTCAGCCCGCCAGTGCCGGGGAGGACGGCGAGCAGCGCGACCTCGGGCAGGGACACCGTCGAGCGGCGATCATCGATGAGCAGGATGTGTTCCGCGGTCATCGCCAGCTCATAGCCGCCGCCGGCCGCGGTGCCGTTCACGGCGGCGAGGTAGGTCTGGCCGGAATGGCCGCTCGCATCCTCGATCGCGAGCCGTGTCTCGTTGGTGAATTTGCAGAAATTGACTTTATGGGCGTGCGTCGCGCCGGCGAGCATGCGGATATTGGCGCCGGCGCAGAACACCCCCTCCTTCGCCGAGCCGAGCACCACGGCGCCGATTTCGGGATGCTCGAAACGCAGGCGCTGGACCGCGTCGGCGAGTTCGATATCGACGCCGAGATCATAGGAGTTGAGCTTCAATTCATAGCCCTCGGCGATGCCGCCGGCGGGATCGACATCCATCAGGAGCCGCGCGACGCGCCCCTCGCGGTCGATCCGCCAATGGCGATAGCGGTCGGGATGGGTTTGGAAATCTATGCGTTTCATGGGGTTGCGATCATCGGGCCGGGCGCCCTCTCCGGGATCTCGGGGGTGGGTCAGGAATATGAATTATATTGCATCATATCCGACCAATCTTACCAGGAAAAGCATTATTTTGCATGATCGGGCGCGTCGAAAACCGCCGCCGCGAAGTCCCGTATCGCCGCCACCACCCTCTCGGGATGCGAAAATTGCGGCGAATGGCCGGCCCCGGGAATGATTTCGACCCGCGGCGGGCGCGGAAGCCTGGCCTCGGCGGTCGCGATTTGCGCCAGCGTGCCGTATTCATCGGCCGCGCCCTGGATGATCAGCACCGGGACGGGGATCGCCGGCAGCAGGTCGTCGATCCGCCAGGCACGAAACCCGGGATCGAGCCAGGAATCGTTCCAGCCCCGGAAAGCCGCCTCGACATCGCGATGATGGTGCGCGAGGCGCCGGCGGAGATCGCCCGCGCGATAGGCCTCGCGGGCGGCGGCGATACTGGCGAGCGAGACGTCCTCGACGAAGAAATGCGGCGCGATCAGGACCAGGCCGGCGATCTCGCACCCATCCGTCGGGGCGGCGGCATGGATCGCGGCGATCGAGGCGCCATCGGAATGGCCGAGCAGGATCACCCGCCGCGCCGCGACCGCGTGCAAAACGCGCGGCAAGGTGTCGCGCGCCTCGTCATGCATGTAGGAAAGCGGGCGCGGCAGGGTGGCGCTCGCCGATTGGCCGTAGCCGGCGCGGGAATAGGCGACAATGCCGCGCCCGGTCGCGGCCGCGAGGCGGGCGGGAAAATCCCGCCACAGGCCGACCGACCCCAGCCCCTCATGCAGCAGCACGATCTCCGACGCGCCCTTCCCCCAGCGCGCCGCCTCCAGTGCGATGCCATCGACCTCGATGGCGAAACGCCCGGCGGCCATGCTCATGCCAGATCGCGCAGCTTGAAGCGCTGGATCTTGCCGGTCGCGGTTTTCGGCAATTCGGGGACGATCTCGATCCAGCGCGGATATTTCCACGGCCCGGCGCGTTCCTTCACCAGCGTCCGCAACGCGGCGACGAGGTCGGGCGAGGCCGTGGCGCCTTCCCGCAACACGACGAAGGCGCGCGGCTTGATCAGTCCGTCCGCGTCTTCGTGCCCGACCACCGCCGCTT
>JAKCCP010000115.1 GCA_021841985.1 Pseudomonadota bacterium
GCGATCAGCCGCGCCATGCCGTCGCGATCGAGCGGCACCTGCTTGCGGTTGAGAATATCCTCGATGGCGATGGGACGGAGATCGAGCCCGGCGCCCGAGGCGGCGGAGGCGGAGGCGGCGGCGGAGGCGAGGCGGGTGGGATCGGGGGCGCGGCGGACGGCGAGGCCGGCGCGGTCGGCGCATTCCAGGAGATGGCCGAGGGTCGCGCCGGGAAGATCGGTGGTGACGACCAGAAAGCGCGGCGGGGTCTCTGTCGCGGCGAGTTTTTCCAGGATCTGCTCGGTCTCGGCGATGGTGCCGAGGATCGGCTGGCCCTGAATCCGCCGCCCGGTCTGGCGGGCCGAGGGCGCGAGCAGGCCGAGCACGCGATAGAAGGCGCCGCGCCCGCGCCCGAGCGCGCGGAGGAACAGATCGGCCCCCTCGCCATCGCCGACCAGAAGCACCGGCACCGCGTCACCCACATCCCCCCCGGCGCGGCCATCGCGGCGGTCGCGCCAGAGGCGATAGGCGAGGCGGGGCGCGGCGAGCAGGGTCGCGAGCGCGAGCGCGTGAATGGCGGGAAAGCTCGCGCTCGGCAGCGCAAGGCCGGCGGCGAGGAAGAGCAGCGCATAAAGCCCGGCCCCCGCGAGCGCGCTGCCGGCGATCGCGCGCATGTCGCCGAGGCCGGCGAAGCGCCAATATTGCGTCGCCAAGCCGAACGGCACCCCACCGGCGATCAGCGCGACGGCACCGGCGGCGGCCGCGAAGCCCGAGGCCAGCGGCTGATCCGGGCGGGCGAGCCAGAAGGCGAGCGGCACGGCAAGCGCGCCGAGCGCGCCGTCGAGCATGACATTGACCAGAAGCCGGGTCAGCGAAGGATTACGCGCGGGCATGTCCCGCCCTTAGAGCATTATCCGGCCAAACGGAACCGCCCGCCTCGCGGAACCACCGATCGCCGCCGCAGGCGCGCCAAATCGGTTGGGTCGTGAAGGGGGTTGGCGAAGGGGGTTTGGTGGAGGGGGTTGGATTCGAACCAACGTAGGCGTGCGCCAGCGGATTTACAGTCCGCCCCCTTTAGCCACTCGGGCACCCCTCCGCGCGGATCGGCGGTGATCGAGTAGGGCCAAACCGCCGGGCTTGTCAATCGAACCGGCCGCGACGCCCGCCGCCACCGGCGCTCGCGCGCGGGCTTGATACAGATCAACGATCTCCCTGTAAAAATTGGCTATTTCTCGAAAATACGGCGGCGCCGCGAGGGCGGGCCGTGAATGAACCGAACAAACCTGGCCATGGTGGGGAAATCATGCCCGAAAACACGCCGCTCGTCCGCTGGTTCGCCGAATTGCGCGCGACCGCTGTCGGCGAGGTCGGCGGCAAGAACGCCTCGCTCGGGGAGATGTATAGCCGCCTCGGCGCGGTCGGGGTGCGGGTGCCCAACGGCTTCGCCCTGACCGCCCGCGCCTATCGCGACGCTCTCGCGGGCGCCGGCGCCGTCGCAAAGCTCCACGCGCTGCTCGACCCCCTCGCCATCACCGATATCGCCGCTCTCGCGCGGGCCGGCGCCGCGGCGCGCCGGATCGTCTATGAGGCGACCGGAACCGCAACGCTCCGCGCCGCCATAGCAGACGCCTACGCCAAGCTCGAGCGCGAATACGGCGCCGACGTCGCGGTCGCCGTCCGCAGCTCGGCGACCGCCGAGGATCTGCCCGAGGCGAGCTTCGCCGGCCAGCATGACAGCTATCTGAACATAGTGGGCGAGGACGATCTCTTCGAGGCCTGCCGCCGCTGCTTCGCCTCCCTTTTCACCGATCGCGCCATCGTCTATCGGGTCAATAACGGCTTCGACCATTTCAAGGTCGCGCTTTCGGTCGGGGTGATGAAAATGATCCGCGCCGATGCCGCCGCGAGCGGCGTGATCTTCACGCTCGACACCGAATCCGGCTTTCGCGACGTGGTGTTCGTCACCGGCTCTTACGGGCTCGGCGAGAACGTCGTGCAGGGCAGCGTCGATCCCGACGAATTCTATGTCCACAAGCCGAGTTTTCGAGCCGGGCATCGCGCCGTGCTGCGCCGGACGCTGGGCGGCAAGCAGATGACCATGGGGCTCGCCCCCGGTCATTTCGGCGCAACCACCAGGAACCTCCCGACCGAGGCCGCGAAACGCCTGCGCTTTTGCCTCAAGGATGAGGAAGTGCTCGAACTCGCCGCCGCGGCGCTCGCCATCGAGGCGCATTATTCCGCTCAGGCCGGCCATCCCCAGCCGATGGACATCGAATGGGCGAAGGATGGCGAAAACGGCGCGCTCTTCATCGTCCAGGCCCGCCCCGAGACCGTCGCCGCGCGCAAGAAAGCGGGGATGCTCGACACCTACACGCTGCAAACGCGCGGCACGGCGGTGGTGACCGGGCGGGCGGTCGGCGAGAAGATCGCGACCGGCGTCGTCCGCGTGGTCACCTCGGCCAAGGATCTGGAAATTTTCCGGCCCGGCGAGGTTCTCGTCGCCGCGGCGACCAACCCGGATTGGGAGCCGGTGATGAAAACCGCCGGCGCCATCGTCACCGATCATGGCGGACGCACCTGCCACGCCGCGATCGTCGCGCGCGAACTCGGCGTTCCCGCGGTGGTCGGCGCCGGGGTCGCGACGGCGACGCTGCACACCGGCGATAGCGTCACCGTCTCCTGCGCCGGCGGCGAGGTCGGCACGGTCTATGCCGGCGCGCTCGCCTTCGAGGTCAGCCATGTCGATGCCGCGACGCTGGCGCTCCCGAAGACGCCGATCATGGTCAATCTCGGCAATCCCGACCTCGCCTTCACAACGGCGATGATGCCCAGCGCCGGGGTTGGGCTCGCGCGCATGGAATTCATCATCAACGAACATATCGGCGTCCATCCGATGGCGCTCGTGCATCCGGAGAAGATCACCGAAGCCGAACGCCAACGCATCCGCGAACTCAGCCGCAATGATCCCTCGCCGCGGGCCTTCTTCATCCGCGAACTGGCCGAGGGCGTCGGCACCATCGCCGCGGCGTTTTTCCCGCGCCCGGTGATCGTCCGGCTCTCCGATTTCAAGAGCAATGAATACGCGGCCCTGCTCGGCGGCAGCGCCTTCGAGCCGAAGGAGGCCAATCCGATGCTCGGCTTCCGCGGCGCGGCGCGCTATGCGCATCCCGCCTATGCCGAGGGCTTCGCCCTCGAATGCGCGGCCTTGCTGCGCGTCCGCCGCGAGATGGGTCTCACCAATCTGCTCGTGATGGTGCCGTTCTGCCGCCGCGTCGACGAGGCGAAAACCGTGCTCGCCGAGATGGCGCGCCATGGCTTGCGGCGCGGCGAGGACGGGCTCGAAATCTATGTCATGTGCGAGATCCCGAACAACGTCATCCAGATCGACGCGTTTTCTGAAGTCTTTGATGGATTCTCGATCGGATCGAACGATCTGACCCAGCTCACGCTCGGCGTCGATCGCGATTCCGATATCGTCGCCTTCGATTTCGACGAGCGCGACCCCGGCATGCTGGAGATGCTGCGCCTTGCCGTCACCGGGGCTCAGCGCAATCACCGCAAGGTCGGCATCTGCGGCGAGGCGCCGGCGAATTACCCCGAAATCGCGGCGTTTCTCGCCCGCCTCGGCATCGGCTCGATCAGCGTCAACCCGGCGAGCCTGCTCCGCACCCTCGCC
>JAKCCP010000098.1 GCA_021841985.1 Pseudomonadota bacterium
CTCCCAATGCCCGGCGAGCAGCCGAAGCCAGGGTGTGTGCTCCGGCTCCAGCGCCACCGCGCGTTCATAGGCGGATTTCGCCGCCGCGATCTCGCCCGCGTTGGTGAGCAGATTGCCGAGATGGGCGAAAGCCTCGGCCTCGCCCGGATTGCGCGAAACCGCCTGCCGTGCCGCCTCCAGCGCCTCGGGCAACGCGCCCTCGGCGGAAAGCACATGGCTGAGCAAGGCCCAGGCGCGATGCGACCCCGGATGCGTCGCAAGCCCGGCGCGAAGCCGCGCGACCGCCTCGCCCCGCCGCGCGGGATCGGCGCAGAGATGGCCGCCAATCGCGAAATCCTCGCACCATTCAAAGCGAAGATAGCGGGCGATGAATTCGGCGAAAGTGAAATCGCCATCGAGCCAGAATTGGTAACGCGTTGCCTCGTTCGCCCAGGCGAGGCCGAAATGCGCGGCGAGACGCGGATGGACGGCAAGCGCGTCCTGGGGAAAGAAACTGCGGCGGATGAGATGGGGCAGGCGGGCGATCAGATGCGCCGGCACGCCGAGTTGCGCGAAGCAGCGTTGGACGACATGGAGAAAAATGCGCTGGCCGGGGTGGTTGGGGGTAAGAAAAATCGGCTCCTCGCGGAAATGCCGTTCCATCAGCTCGGCGACCGCGAAACCGGACATCTCGTCGCGCCGTTTTTGCAGCGCCAGATTCATCTCCAACCTGCGATCCAATCTCACTTTCTGATCGAGGTCGAGAGCGAGATAGCGCGAAGCCGCTTCCTCCGCTGGCACCCCGTCTCGCATCAGCCGGTTGAGAAAGGCATCACCGAGTTCGACGGGGTAGGGGCCGGAAATAATGAAACCGGCCGGAGCATTGCGCGGATGCGCCTCATAGGCAAAGGGCCAGAGGAAATTGCCGTTGACATAGGGCACCGGGATCACCGGTTTATCGAGGCCGAGATCGGCGAGATTGACCCGCTGCGCGAAATCGAAAATCAGATCGACGATGACATCGGCGCCGTCCAAGGCCGCACGGCTCGCCGCGTCGATATCGTGATAGGCGGCGACATGGAAAGCGCGCTCGCCGGTATAGGGGGAAATGTGCTGATTGAAGGCGTCCATCAGCGCATACGCCTGACAATTGCCGACGAAGACGATGCGCCGCATTCCCGACCCCGTTTAACCTACGCGGTCAGTTTGCCAGTTTTCTGGAGAAATTTCATCATTTTTTGCATGGCTTTCAGCGTCGTCTCGCTAGCGTGATGTTCCATGCCCTCGGCGTCCTCCCGCGCCGTGGTTTCATCAACGCCGATCGCCCGCAAAAACCCGGCGACGATCTCATGCCGCGCCCGCGCCCGCCGCGCCAGCGCCCGCCCGGCCTCGGTCAGCGTCACCGCGCTATAGGGCTCGGTCGCCACCAGCCCGTCCCGCGCGAGGCGCGCGACGGTGCGGATCACCGTCACATGCGAGACGCCGAGGGCGCGCGCGATCTCGGCCGCCCGCGCTTGCCCGCGCTCGCGGATCAGATCGTCGATCAGTTCGACATAATCCTCGGCGATCTCGCCCTGGCGGGCATCGCGGGCGCGGACGAAGCGGTTGCGCGCCGGGGGGTCGAGGGTGCGCGGCGGGCACATGGCTCGGGTCGGCGTGCCTCAGGCCGGCGCCAGCACGTGGATCACGCGGCTCGCGATCCAGTCCCTGGTTTTCGCGGCATAGGCGGCCATGTGCGGGGAGGCGGCATGGGCGGCCAGCGCCTCGCGGCTTTCCCATTTCTCGATGACGGCGAAGGTATCGGGGCCGAACGGGGTCTGGATCCGGCCCATCCCCTCGGCGTCGATCGCCGGGCCGTATTCGAGGCACCCCGCCTCCGCCCGCACCGCAGGCATGTTGGCGCGGAACGCCTCCAGAATCTGCGCCCGCTGGCCGGGTTTGGCGGTGATGATGGCGATGACGTGGATCATGGGCGTCCTTTCTGGTCGGGGGAGGGGTCAGTCACCGGCGAGCCGCGCCGACATCAACGGCGAGGCAAGCCGCATGAGGCCCGAGACCTCGCCGGCGCGGTCGATCGCGAGCACCGCGTCCGCCAGACGCGCGGCCCGCTCCACCCCGAGCACGGCATCGGCGAGGCCGGCGAATTTGGCCCGCACATCGGCCTCGCTCGGGAAAGTCTCGGGCTCGCCGCTGGCGATGATCACGGTTTCGGCGTAGTCCTTCCCGCCGACCGCAAGCGTCACCCGCCCGGCCATGAAGCGTGGAAATTCGGCCTCGATCCCGGGATCCTCGACCGGCGTCACCCGCGCCATCAGGGCGCGGATCTCGGGGTCGTCGAGCAGGCGGTAGCTGTCCCAGCCCATGGCGCCGCGCGCGAGCGCGCAGGCGATCACGAAGGGGCCGCTGAACTGGCCATCGACGACGTTGCGCGGGTCGCGCTTCTGCGCCAGCGGCGCCCCGATCAGCAGCATCCCGGCGCGCGGCAGGCCGAGCGTCACGGCGTCGATCTCAGCGGCCTCAAAACCGTGTTTCGCCCGGAGCGCGAGCGCGGCGTCGATCCCGGCATGGCCGTAGCGGCAGGAGGGATAGGGTTTGACCGCGGTTCGCATCAGCTCGAACTCTTCGCCGAGCGCGACGAGGGCTCGCGCCGGGTCGGGAGCGGGGGCGTAGGCGGCGAGAAAACCATGTTTGCCTTCCAGCGCCTCCGAGGCCCCCTTGAACCCCTCGCGCGCCAGCGTCGCCGCGGCAAGCCCGGCCATCGCCGCCCAGCCGACCTGAAACCGCTTGGTCCAGGCGCCATTGGCGAGGAATTGCAGGCTGCCGGCGCTCTGGCTGAGGGCGATGCCGAGCGCCGAGGCGACGCCCTCGGCATCGAGCCCGAACACCCGCGCCGCCGCCGCCGCCGCGCCGAACGCGCCGCAGGTCGCGGAGGGGTGGAAGCCGCGGTCGTAATGCGCGCCGGCCGGAAGGGCGAGGGCGATGCGGCAGGTGACTTCGTAGCCGGCGATGATCGCCGCCAGCGTCTCCGCCCCGCTCGCCCCCGCCATCTCGGCCGCCGCCAGCGCCGCCGGGATCACCGGGGCGCCGGGATGCAGCGAGCCGGCGGCGTGGGTGTCGTCGAAATCGAGCGAATGGCCGAGCGCGCCGTTGAGCAGCGCCGCCCCGGCCGGGGTGTAGCGCGCCGAATCCCCGAACACCCCGGCATTGCCGGCGGCGAGGCCGAGCGCGCGGCAGGCGGCGATCAGCGCCGGCGTGCTTTCGGCGTCATGCCGGGCGCGGACGATGTTGCCGACGAGATCGAGCGTCAGCATCCGGGCGCGGGCGGTGACGGCGGGCGTGAGGCTCTCCAGCCGGATCGCGGCGGTGAAACGGGAGAGATCAGCGGTGAGGCCCATGGCACGTTCCCTCGGTTTCTGGCATTCCCCGGACTGTCGCGCATTTCCGCCCCGCTTGCCAAGCGGGCGGACGGGAATGGCGGAGCGGGCGCCGCTGTGGCAGAGGAAGGCGCATGATTTCCCGCCGATTCGTGCTCGCCGTCCCCGCCTTGGCGCCCGCTCTCCGGGGGCGCCCGGCGGTCGCCGCGCCGGCGGATTTTTCGCGTTTCCTCGCCGTCTTCCGCGCCGAGGCCGGCC
>JAKCCP010000242.1 GCA_021841985.1 Pseudomonadota bacterium
CGCAGCGTGCATCGCCGATCCCTCCAACATCGCGCGTGCCCGCGGCGCGGGCGTGATCGATCTCCCGACCATCCAGAAAAAACTCAATTTGCATTTTTCCCTCACGCTTGATTTGTTCGGCAACGAAATCAGTACCAACGCCGCCAATGCCTTCAACGCCGGGCTCAAGGGCCGCTATCGCGAGGACAAGCTCACCGACGATCATCAATTGCTGAACGACACCTATCCGGTGCTGCGCCCGGTGGCGGGTGAAATCCGCACCGAGCTGGTGCCGGCGCTGTCGGCGCTGAATATGCGGCTGCGAGATGATTACGTCGCCGATTGCGCCTCCGGCGTGCGGCGCTGGAACGCCTTGGTGGAAAAGCTCGGAATTTCCTTCCGCTTCACCCTGCCCCATGTCGCCTTCAACCGCCGCATCGGCGAGTTTGCCGCGATCCATGCCGACCCCGAGGGCAACGTGCTCGACGCCGCGACGTGGCAGGCGCGGCGCGGCGCCTGGCTGCCTGACGCCGCGGATGGCGATTTCATCGCCAGCCTGATGCGCCCTGAGAGCGCGCCGGGGAAATACGCTGCCTGGATCGCCCCACCCAGGGCCGGGATCGACAACCAGCCGGGCGATTTCGAATACGTCCGCGTCGAGCGGTAACTTTTTGTTTACCCCCACGCGGCGGCACCGCGCACGGCGGCGTGCGGCGGAGTTTGTTTTTATATCATAACATCAATAAAAAGAAAATTCTTATTGTTTGTTATTTACGTGGCCGCAATTTTCTGGCATTTCGAACGAAGCCAAATTTTCGTGATCAGCCGGGAGGAGACTCCTCATGAAAACCATCCTGTTGGCCGGCGCCGCGCTCCTGGCGTTCTCATCCCTTCTCGCCACCGCGCGCGCCGATACGATCGGCTACACGGGGAGCCTCGCGTCCTATTCGGTCACCGCGACCGGCGAGTATGAAATCACCGCGACCGGCGGCAGCGGCGGCGGCGGCGGCGGCGGCTTCGGCGCCACGGTCAGTGGTGATTTTGCCCTCAATCAGGGAGAGACGCTTTCGATCGCCGTGGGCGGCGAGGGTGCCTCAGCCCACGCAGGCGGCGGCGGCGGCGGCAGCTTTGTCACGCTTGTTGTCTCTGGCCTGCCCGCCGGGAGCTTCCCCCTGATCATCGCCGGCGGCGGCGGCGGCGGCGGCAGCGGCGGCAACGGCTCGAACGGCGGCGCGATCGCCACATCTGGCGGCAACGGCGGCGCTGGTAGCGCCTTCGGCGGTGGTGGCGGTGGTGGGCTGACGGGCAACGGCGGCACTGGGTTCTTATCCGGCAGCGGCGGCGGCGGCCAGTCCTTCAGCAACGGCGGCGCCGGCGGCAGCGGCGGCAACGGCGGCGGCAACGGCGGCTTTGGCGGCGGCGGCGGTGGCGGCAGCGGCGGCGGCATCAACCCCGTCGCTAGCGGCGGCGGCGGCGGCGGCTACACCGGCGGGGACGGCGGCGGCTTCTTCAGCGGCGCCGACGGCGGCACGTCCTACGACGGCGGCACCAACCCGACCTTCGCGATCAGCTCCACATTCGGCAATGGCGAGGTGATCATCACCGACCTCACGCCCCCCGCGGTGCCCGAGCCCGCCTCCCTGCTGCTGCTCGGCGCCGGCGCGCTGGGGACACTGGCGGCAAGGCGCCGGCGCGCTTCGCGGGGAAAAACGGGGGATTGATCCGCCGCGCCATTGCGGCCACCCTCGCGCCACCGCCCGAGGAGGAAACCGCCATGACCGAGGCTTTTATTTGCGACTTCGTGCGCACCCCGATCGGCCGCTACGGCGGCGCGCTCCGCGATGTCCGCACCGACGATCTCGCCGCCCATCCGCTCCGCGTGCTCAGGGAGCGCCATGCCGGCCTCGATTGGGAGGCAGTCGATGAGTGCCTGATGGGCTGCGCCAATCAGGCCGGCGAGGACAATCGCAACGTCGCCCGCATGGCGCTCCTGCTGGCAGGGCTGCCCGCCAGCATTCCGGGCGCCACCATCAACCGGCTCTGCGGCTCGGGGTTGGACGCCGTGGGCTCGGCGGCGCGCGCCATCCGCACCGGGGAGGCCGAACTGGTGATCGCCGGCGGCGTAGAAAGCATGACGCGCGCGCCGTTCGTCATGGGCAAGGCCACCGAGGCGTTTCCCCGCCAGGCGGAGATGTTCGACACCACCATCGGCTGGCGCTTCGTCAATCCACTGATGCGCGGCCAATATGGCGTCGATTCGATGCCGGAAACCGCGGAAAACGTCGCCGAGGAATACCAGATCGGGCGCGCCGACCAGGACGCTTTCGCCTTCCGCAGCCAACAGCGCACCAAGGCGGCGCAGGCGCGCGGCTTTTTCGCCCGCGAGATCGCCCCGGTGGTCGTGAAAACCCGCAAGGGCGAGGTGGAAATTGCCCAGGATGAACACCCGCGCCCGGAAACCACGCTCGAAGCCCTGGCGAAATTGAAAACCCCGTTCCGCAATCCCGGCACCGTCACCGCCGGCAACGCCTCGGGCGTCAACGATGGCGCCGCGGCCCTCATCCTCGCCTCCGAAACCGCCGCCCAGCGCCATGGCCTGACGCCGCGGGCGCGCGTCGTCGCCATGGCAACCGCCGGGGTTCCGCCGCGCGTCATGGGGATCGGCCCGGCGCCGGCCACCGAAAAACTGCTCGCCCGATTGGGGATGAAAATCACCGAGATCGACGTCATCGAACTCAACGAGGCGTTTGCCGCGCAGGCGCTCGCGGTGACGCGCCGGCTCGGCCTCGCCGATGACGCCCCGCACGTCAACCCCAATGGCGGGGCGATCGCGCTTGGCCACCCGCTCGGCGCCTCGGGGGCGCGCCTCGCCATGACCGCCCTCAGCGCGCCCTAGGAACGCGGCCAGCGCCGCGCCATCGCCACCATGTGCATCGGTGTCGGCCAGGGCATCGCGGCGCTGATCGAAAGGGTGTAATCAGCGCGCGCGGCCGCCTTTTCCCATAAGCCGCGCGGGCAAGCGGCGGGGGTGGAGTGTTCGGGCTCGATATCTTCTGGCTGGCCGAGATGTTCGGCCTAATCCGTGCCGCGTTCCTGGCCCCGCTCGGCTTTGTCCTGGCGCTCGGCACGAGCGTCCACATCGTGCTCCACAAGCGCGACGTTGGCGCCGCGATCGGCTGGATCGGCCTCGTCTGGCTCGCCCCTTTCGCCGGCGCCGCGCTCTATGTCGTCTTCGGCGTCAACCGTGTCCGCCGCCGCGCGCGGCTGCTGCGCGAGGGGCCAGCGGTGCCGCGCGGCGGGGTTCCCGCCTCGGCGGTGCCGCAGGATGACCCGCTCGCGCCGCTCGAGCGCGCGGTGCGCTATCTCACCGGGCGGCCAGCGCTCGCCGGCAACACCCTCACCGTGCTGCGCAACGGCGATGCCACCTATCCGGCGATGCGCGAGGCGATCGCCGAGGCCCGCGTTTCGGTCGCGCTCTCGACCTATATCCTCCGCGATGACGCGGCCGGCGGACCGATCATCGCGGCACTGATCGCAGCGCACGGCCGGGGCGTTGCCGTGCGGGTGCTGCTCGATGGCATCGGCAGCGGCTATTTTTTCTCCCCCGCCTAAGATC
>JAKCCP010000029.1 GCA_021841985.1 Pseudomonadota bacterium
GCAACCCGCGCCGGAGGATCCCTCATGCCCGCCACCGCGCCGCACAGCCCGGCCCCTCCGGAAAGCTCACCGGAAAATCCGCTCGCGAAGGCGCGCCCGCGCCCCGTCGCCGATCTTTCCTTCGAGGACGCCATGGCCGAGCTGGAGCAGATCGTGCGCGCCCTCGAGGAAGGGCGGCAGACGCTCGAGGACGCGCTTGCCGCCTATGAACGCGGCACCGCGCTCCGCCAGCATTGCGAGGCGCGGCTGGCCGAGGTGGAGGCGCGCATCAACGCCATCGTGGTGACCGAGGACGGGCTCGCCACCCGCCCGGTGGCGTGATGACGAAAGTCCCGCCCGCAGCACCGGCGGCGCCGGAGGACGCGCCCGATCCCCGGCTCGCGGCGGCGCTCGGCGACGCGGCGGCGCGGGTCACGGCGGCGCTGGAGACCCTGCTCGTGGTGCCCGAAGGGCCGGAGGCGCGGCTGTTCGAGGCCATGCGCTATGCGACGCTCGGCGGCGGCAAGCGGCTCCGCGCCTTCCTGGTCTTGGAGAGTGCCGCGCTGTTCATGGTCAACGCCACCTGCGCCGCCCGCGTCGCCGCCGCGGTCGAGATGCTGCATGCCTATTCGCTGGTGCATGACGATCTGCCGGCGATGGATGACGACGATCTCCGCCGCGGCCGGCCGAGCGCCCATCGCGCCTTCGACGAGGCGACCGCGATCCTCGCCGGCGATGCGTTGCAGACCCGCGCCTTCGAGGTGCTGGCCGAGCCCGACACCCATTCCGACCCGCAGGCGCGCGCCGAGCTGGTGATGGCGCTGGCCCACGCCGCCGGCGCGCGCGGCATGGTCGGCGGCCAGATGATCGACATGATGGCCGAGGGCCAGAGCCTGGCCGCGACCGAGGTGGCGCGGCTGCAGGCGCTGAAAACCGGGCGGCTCATTCAGTTCAGCGCCGAGGCCGGCGCCATCCTCGGCCGCGCGCCGCACGCCCAGCGCCAGGCGCTGGCCTGGTACGGGCGCGATGTCGGCGCCGCGTTCCAGATCGCCGATGATCTCCTCGACGCCCTCGGCACCACCGAGGAAACCGGCAAGACCGCGGGCAAGGATCAGGCCGCCGGCAAGGCGACGCTGGTCACCATCCTCGGCCCCGAGCGCGCCCGCGCCCAGGCCCTCCTGCTCGCCGAGCAAGGGGCGACCCATCTCGACATCTTTGGCGAGCGCGCCGCGAATTTGCGCGCCCTCGCCCGCTTCGTCGTCGCGCGGCGGCACTGAAGGCGGCGCGGCGGCGAGGCAGGCGGAGGCCGGGAACATGGCCAAGATCCGCGCCGATCAACTGGTGCTGGCGCGCGGGCTGGCCGAAAGCCGGGCGCGGGCGCAGGCGCTGATCCTGGCTGGAAAAATCCTCTCCGGCACACGCCGGATCGACAAGCCGGGGACACCGATCGCCGAGGACGCGCCGCTCGCGCTCCGCGGCGAGGATCACCCCTGGGTGTCGCGCGGGGGGGTGAAGCTCGCTTACGCCCTCGATCATTTCGGCCTCTCGCCCGCCGGCCGGGTCGGGCTCGATATCGGCGCCTCCACCGGCGGCTTCACCGATGTCCTGCTGGCGCGCGGGGCCGCGCGGGTCCATGCCGTCGATGTCGGGCACGGGCAGCTCGCCTGGAAGCTGCGTCAGGACGCCAGGGTGGTCGTGCATGAGCGCACCAATGCCCGCCATCTCGACACGGCGCTGATCCCGGAGGCGGTCGGCGTGGTGGTCGCGGATGCGAGTTTCATCGGGCTCGAGATCGTGCTCCCGGCGGGTCTCGCCCTCGCCGCGCCGGGGGCGTTTGCCGTCGCGCTGGTCAAGCCGCAATTCGAGGCCGGGCGCGCCGGCGTCGGCAAGGGCGGCATCGTGCGTGACCAGGCGGTGCATGACGCGGTCTGCGCGCGCATCGCCGCCTGGTGGGCGGCGCTGCCGGGCTGGCGCGTGCTCGGGCTCACGCCGAGCCCGATCACCGGCGCCGAGGGCAACCGCGAATTCCTGATCGCCGCCAGCCGGGGGTGAGCGGCCGGCGCCGGCTCAGCTTTTCGCGGCCTTGTGCCGCGCCGCCTCCTCGGCGCTGGCAACCCCGCCATGCGCCGCCGACCACGCGACCGGGTCTTCGAGGAAGCGCCGCACCCCGGCCAGCGCGGGCTCGGAAAAATGGTCGCGATCCTTGCAGGCATCGAGCACGTCCCACCACGTCGCGAGATGGTGCAGCGTGATCCCCATGCCCGCCAGGGTTTGCAGGCTGCCGGGAAAGACCCCGTAGAAAAACACCACGAAGGCGTGCTCGATGATCGCGCCGGCCTCGCGCAACGCCGCCGCGAAATGGATCTTCGATTGCCCGTCGGTGGTCAGATCCTCGACCAGCAGCGTCCGCTTGCCCTCCGGCACGTCACCCTCGATCAGGGCATTGCGCCCGAACCCTTTCGGCTTCTTGCGGATATAGGCCATCGGCGCCAGCATCCGATCGGCGATCCAGGCGGCGAACGGAATCCCCGCCGTCTCGCCGCCGACCACCGCGTCCACGCTCTCATAGCCGACATGGCGGCCGATCTTCTCCACCGCGAGGGCGCAGATCTTGGCCCGCGCGCGGGGGAAATAGATGATCCGCCGGCAATCGATATAGACCGGGGATTTCCAGCCCGAGGTCAGGGTGTAAGGCGCCTCGGGGCGGAAATTCACCGCCTCGATCTCCAGCAGAATCCGCGCCGTGGTCAGCGCCGCGCAACGATCCCAATCCGTCATCTCATTCCCCGCCATCTCATTCCCCACCAGCGCCCGCCGAAGCGGTGACGGTCTAGCCGGATTGCCGGCCGTGGTCCATCATCGGCGAAGGCCGGGGCGGCGCCCTGGCCGGTGGCGGCAAGGGGAGGAAGACATGGCGCGCGCCTATCGTATCGCGGTGATCCCGGGGGATGGCATCGGCAAGGAAACCGTGCCCGAGGGTTTGCGCGTTTTGGACGCGGCGTCACGCCGCTTCGGCTTCTCGCTCGCCCTCGATCATTACGACTGGTCCTGCGCGACCTATCAGCGCACCGGCGCGATGATGCCGGAAGATGGCATGGAACGTCTCGCCGCCGCGGACGCGATCTTCCTCGGCGCCGTCGGCTGGCCCGGGGTTCCGGATCACGTCTCGCTCTGGGGGCTCCTGATCCCGCTTCGCCGCGGCTTCGACCAATACGTCAATCTCCGCCCCTGCCGCCTGTTGCCGGGCACCACAACGCCGCTGGCCGGGCGCGGGCCGGCGGACATCGATTTCATCGTCGTGCGCGAAAACACCGAGGGCGAATATTCCGATATCGGCGGCCGCGCCTTCGCCGGAACCGCGCGCGAATTCGTGACCCAGCAGAGCGTCTTCACCCGCCACGGCGTCGATCGCGTGCTCCGCCACGCTTTCGAGCTGGCACGAAGCCGGCCGCGCAAGCATCTCACCTCGGCGACCAAATCGAACGGCATCACCGTCACCATGCCCTATTGGGACGAGCGCTTCGCCTTGATGGCGAAGGCATATCCGGACGTGACCACGGCGCAGTTCCATATCGACATCCTCTGCGCCACTTTCGTGCA
>JAKCCP010000104.1 GCA_021841985.1 Pseudomonadota bacterium
CGGCGCGGGCGGCCATGTCGTCGCGGGTCCAGGGCATGAGACGTCTCCTCAGATTCGGGAAAAATCAGGCGGCGCGCTTGCGGGTGGTGCGCTGCTCGATGTGCTTTTCGACGCGATCGAGCTTGACCAGGCGCTGGACGAAAATGCCCGGCGTCACGATGGCGTCCGCCGCGATCTCGCCGGGGGCGACGAGATGCTCGACCTCGGCGACCGTGACGCGCGCCGCCGTCGCCATGATCGGGTTGAAATTCCGCGCCGTGAGGCGATAGACGAGATTGCCCTCGCTATCGCCCTTCCAGGCATGGATGATGGCGAGATCGGCGAAGAGACCGCGCTCCATGAGATAGGTCTTGCCGTCGAACTCGCGGGTTTCCTTGCCCTTGGCGATCTCGGTGCCGACGCCGGTCGGGGTGAAGAAGGCGGGAATGCCGGCGCCGCCGGCGCGGATGCGCTCGGCGAGCGTGCCCTGGGGATTGAACTCGATCTCCAACTCCCCGGCGAGGTATTGGCGGGCGAAGGTCGCGTTCTCGCCGACATAGGAGCTGATCATCTTGCGGATCTGGCGGGTCTGGAGGAGAATCCCGAGGCCGGCGTCGTCGATGCCGGCATTGTTGGAAACCACCGTGAGCCCCTTGACGCCGGAGTCCCGGATCGCGGCGATCAGGGCGGCGGGAATGCCGCAGAGGCCGAAGCCGCCGGCCATGATCGTCATGTCGTCACGCAGAAGGCCGGCCAGCGCCGCCGTTGCCTCCGGATAGACTTTATTGACCGCCATCGTACCACTCCCCTCGATTGCCTTGGCGCCCTACATAGCGAAAGCCGCGCCGCTCGACAAAGCCCCCCGCCGCGCCGCCGGCGCTCCCGCCGCAGATCAAGGCCCGTGATCGATGTCAGAGACCCTCGCCAAGCCCCCGCCGCTCCTGTTCATGCCCGAAAAACAGCCGCCGCGCCCGCCAGGCAAGCCGCTCCGCGTGGTCTCGCCCTATGCGCCGGCCGGCGACCAGCCGGGCGCCATCGCGACCCTGCTCGCCGGGATCGCGGCCGAGGCGCGTGATCAGGTGCTGCTCGGCGTCACCGGCTCGGGCAAGACCTTCACCATGGCCAAGATCATCGAGGCGATCCAGCGCCCGACCCTGATCCTCGCCCCCAACAAGACGCTGGCGGCGCAGCTCTATGGCGAGATGAAGGCGTTTTTCCCCGATAACGCGGTCGAATATTTCGTCAGCTACTATGATTATTACCAGCCTGAAGCCTATGTCCCGCGCACCGACACCTATATCGAGAAGGACGCGCAGATCAACGAAACCATCGACCGCCTCCGCCACGCCGCGACCCAGGCTTTGCTCGAGCGGAACGACGTCGTCATCGTCGCCTCGGTCTCCTGCATCTATGGTATCGGCTCGGTCGAGACCTATGCGCGGATGGTGGTGCGATTGGAGGTCGGTGGCGAAATCGCGCGCGACGCGCTGGCCCGCGCCTTGGTCGAACTGCAATATCGTCGCAACGATGTCGCGTTCCAGCGCGGCAGCTTCCGCCTGCGCGGCGATACCGTCGATATCTTCCCCTCCCATTACGAGGACCGCGCCTGGCGCGTCACCCTGTTCGGCGACGAGATCGAGGCGGTCGCCGAGTTCGACCCGCTGACCGGCGAAAAAACCGCCGATCTCGCCGCCGTCACCCTCTACGCCAACAGCCATTACGTGACGCCGCGCCCGACCCTGACCCAGGCGATCCGCGACATCAAGCGCGAACTCAAGGCGCGGCTCGACGAATTCACCGAAGCCGGCAAGCCGCTCGAGGCCGAGCGGTTGCAGCAGCGCACCACCTTCGATATCGAAATGATGGAAACCACCGGCGCCTGCAAGGGGATCGAGAATTATTCCCGCTATCTGACCGGCCGCAACCCCGGCGAGCCGCCGCCGACCTTGTTCGAATACCTGCCCGAGAACGCGCTGTTGATCGTCGATGAAAGCCATGTGACGGTGCCGCAACTGGGCGGCATGGCGCGCGGCGATTTCAACCGCAAATCGGTGCTCGCCGAATACGGGTTTCGTCTCCCCTCCTGCGTCGATAACCGGCCGCTGAAATTCGAGGAGTGGGAGGCGTTTCGCCCGCAGACGCTCTTCGTCTCGGCCACCCCCGGCCCGTGGGAGATGGCGCAGACGGGGGGCGTCTTCGCCGAGCAGGTGATCCGCCCGACCGGGCTCATCGATCCGGTCACCGAAATCCGTCCGGTCGAGCATCAGGTCGATGACCTGCTCGCCGAATGCAAGGCCGTCGCGGCGCGCGGCGGGCGGGTTCTCGTCACCACGCTGACCAAGCGCATGGCCGAGGATCTGACCGAATATCTCGGCGAGCACGGCGTCAAGGTGCGCTATCTCCACTCCGACATCGACACCCTGGAGCGGGTCGAGATCATCCGTGATCTTCGGCTCGGCGTCTGCGATGTCTTGATCGGCATCAATCTGCTGCGGGAAGGGCTCGACATTCCGGAATGCGCGCTGGTCGCCATTCTGGACGCCGACAAGGAGGGGTTTCTCCGCTCGCGCACGGCGCTGATCCAGACCATCGGGCGCGCCGCGCGCAATATCGACGGCCGGGTGATCCTGTACGCCGACACCATCACCGAAAGCCTGCGCGCCGCCCTCGATGAAACCGCCCGCCGCCGGACCAAGCAGGCAGCCTGGAACCAGGCCCACGGGATCACGCCGCAAACCGTGCGGCGCGAGATCGGCAAGGCGCTGGAGAGCGTGTTCGAGCAGGATTACGTGACCGTCGCCCCGCTCGCCGGCGAGGCTGCTGGCGAGTTCGTCGGCAAGGATCTCGAGGCGACGATCGTGAGCCTGGAAAAGCGCATGCGCGAAGCCGCCGCTGATCTCGCGTTCGAGGAGGCGGCGCGGCTCCGCGATGAAATCCGCCGCTTGGAGGCCGAGCAACTCGGCCTCGCGCCACCGCCCATGGCGCCGCGCGCGGCCTCTCGCCGAGGCGGCACGCCGACCCCGCTCGGGCCGGGTGGCGGCGGCCATGATCCGGCCAAACGCGGCGGCGCCGGCAAAGGCAGCCAGGCGCGGCGCCGGGGGGCGCGCTGATGAGCGCCTGGCCGATCGCCGCGACCGTGCCCCGCGTCGCCCTCGTCACCGGCGGGGCAAAACGCCTCGGGCGCGAAATCGCCCTGGCGCTGGCCAAGGAGGGCTTCGCCATCGCGCTCCATTGCCACCAGAGCGCCGAGGCGGCCGAGGAAACGGCGGCGGAAATTCGCGGCCTCGGGGTCGAGGTCGCGATCCTGGCCGCCGATCTCGGCCAGGAAGATGCGGTCGCGGCGCTGCTCGGCCGCGCCGCGGCGGCGCTCGGCCCGGTCGGCGTTCTGGTCAATAACGCCAGCGTCTTCGAGCGCGACGAGTGGGAGAGCGCGACACGGGCGAGCTGGGAGGCCCATCTCTTGCCCAATCTTCGCGCCCCGTTCGTGCTCATGCAGCATTTCGCGCGCGACCTGCCGGCGGCGGCGGAGGGGGTGGTGATCAATCTCCTCGATCAGCGGGTGTGGTCGCTGACCCCGCATTTCGTCTC
>JAKCCP010000298.1 GCA_021841985.1 Pseudomonadota bacterium
GCCTCTCGCCCGCTGATCGAGGCGGTGGTGCGGCGGCGTGTCGCCGGTCTCGCCAATGTGACGATCATCGAGGGCGCGCGCGTCGAGGCGCTGCTGACCTCGCCGGCGGGCGACGCGGTTCTCGGCGTGCGGCACGCGGGGCCGGATGGCGCGCCGGTGACGCTCGCCGCCGATCTCGTCATCGATGCCGCCGGGCGCAACGGCACGCTGAGCCGGGAGATGCTGGCGCGAACCGGCCGCGAGCCGCTTGCCGCGACCGCAATCGGCATGGAGATCGCCTACACGACCGGCATCTTCGCCATCCCGGACGATGCGGCGCGGGCGTGGAAATATGCCTATGTGGTGGCCGGCCCGCCGGCGGACACAAGATCGGGGCTGCTCTTGCCGATCGAGGGCGGGCGCTGGCTGGTGACCATGGTCGGCCGCTTCGGCGAGCGCCCGCCCGCCGATCACGCCGGATTTCTCGACTTCGCGCGCGGGCTCAGAAGTCCGGTTCTCCATGAGGCGCTGAAAACCGCGGTGCCGGAGGGCAAGTTCGCCCGCTTCATCGCGCCGGGCAGCACCTGGCGGCATTTCGAGCGCCTGGACGGCCCCCCGCGCGGGTGGCTGCCGCTCGGCGATACGATCTGCGATTTCAACCCGGTCTATGGCCAGGGCATGGCGGTCGCGGCGCAGGAGGCGGTTTGGCTGCGCCGGCTGCTCGATGATGGCGCCGGCGACCTCGCAGAACTACAGGCTGCTTTTCTCAAGGGATTGCCGGCGATCATCGCTCCTGCCTGGTCCGCCTCGATCAACGATCTCGGCTTTCCGCAAACCATCGGCGAACGGCCGCCGGATTTGGCCGAACGCCTGCGATTTTCTGCCGCCATCATGATGCTGGGCGCACGCGACTGGGAGATATGCCGCCTGTGGATGGAGGTGACCAACCTTCTCAAACCGCCCACCGTGTTTCAGGCGCCGGAGTTTCGCGCCCGGATCGGCGCGGTGATGGCGGAGATGGCGGCGCGCGCGTGAGCGGCCCCGGTTTTCCTCTCCCCGGCTCTCTCGCCATCGTCATTCCGGTTTTGCATGAAGCGGCACGGCTGCCGGCAACGCTCTCGCGCCTCGCCGCCGAGGCGCCGGGGGTGGAGATCGTCGTCGTCGATGGGGGAAGCGCGGACGACAGCGTCGCCGTCGCGAGGGGCCAGGGCGCGCGGGTGATGTTCGCCGCGCGCGGGCGTGGCGCGCAGCTCGCCACCGGGATCGCGGCGACCGGCGCGCCCTGGCTCTTGCTGCTCCATGCCGATACCGTGCTCGCCCCCGGCTGGAGCGAGGTGGTGGCGCGTTTCATCGGAAGCCCCGAGGCCGGCGAACGCGCCGGGTATTTCCGTTTCGCCCTCGCCGAGGCCACGCCCCGGGTGCGGCGGCTCATGCGCATCGTCGCCTGGCGGGCGCGGGTGCTCGGCCTTCCCTATGGCGATCAGGGGCTTCTGATCTCGCGCGCGTTTCTTGAACGGGTCGGCGGGATGGCGGCGTGGCCGCTGATGGAGGATGTCGATCTCGTCCGCCGCATCGGCCGCGCCCGCCTCGCGGCCCTCGACGCCGACGCGACCACCTCGGCGGCGCGGTATGGACGCGGCTTCCGGCGGCGGAGTTTGCGCAATCTCGTCTGCCTCGGGCTCTATTGTCTCGGCGTGCCGCCGTCGCGGCTGGTGGCGTTCTATGACGGCGGCGGGTGATGGCGGAGACGGTGCTGATTTTTGCCCGCGCGCCCCGGCTCGGGACGGTCAAGCGCCGGCTCGCGGCCGGGATCGGGGCGCGGGGCGCGCTCCGCTTTCATCGCGCCATGCTGTTTTCGCTCGCCCGCCGGCTGCGGGCCGACCGGCGCTTGCGGCCGGCCGTCATGATCACGCCCGATCACGCGCGTGTCCCGGGCCTGCGGCTGCCCCTGATCGGCCAGGGCGCGGGGGATCTCGGGGCGCGGATGGCGCGCGCGCTGGCGCGGTTTCCCCGCCGGCGGGTGTATGTGATCGGCTGCGACATCCCGGGTGCCGGCCCCGCCGATATCCTGGCGGCGCGGCACGCGCTCGGGCGGGCGGATGCGGTGTTCGGCCCGGCGCTGGATGGCGGCTACTGGCTGGTCGGGCTCGGGCCACGGCGCCCGGCGCGGCCGTTCGCCGGCGTGCGCTGGTCGACCCCGGACGCGCTCGCCGATACATTGGCCAATGTCACCGCCCGGCGCGTCGCCTTCCTCCCCTGCCGCCGCGATATCGACACGGTTGAGGATTTATCGGCGCTCCCGACGACCTCCCCTCTGAGATCATTCGTCCCGCCGAGTGGGCGTTGGAGGATGGGGGAGAACTTCTTTTTCTGAAGAAAAAGAAGCAAAAAAGACTTTCTTTCCGGCGCTCGGAGCGGCAGCCCCGCTGGCGCCGTCTCACCCCGGCGCGGACGCGGCGGTTTCGATCGCGTAGGTGGGGAAGGGGAAGCGATAGTCGAAAGGCGAGGGCAGCGGCGTCTGCCGCCCCTTGCGCTCATCGGAGGTGAGGATGATGGAAAAGAACGCCTCCGGCGTGAGCGAGGCTTTTTCCAGGATCGAGGGATAAAGCCCGCGCGCGCTGTCATCGGCCCAGCGGTCGAGCGCGAAGCGGTAGACGACATCGACGAAGCGATCGACACCCATCTCCCGGCAATGCCGGGCGAGATCGAATTGCGCGAGATGGCCGAGCACGTCTTCATCCCGCCAGATCGGGCGCTCACGCGGGCTGTCCGGGAGATGGGCGCGGATCTCCGGATCCGCCGGCATGAGGAGGGGAAGGTCACGCGCGACCTCGATCTCGCCGCCATCTTCGGGCAGCGCGACGAGCGCGAAGACGTGCTCCCCGGGCGGTAATTCGCGGCGCAGGCGGGCGAAGAAGCCGCAATGGCCGAGCCCCTTGCCGGCGCGCAGCAGATCGATGCGAAACGATTCCGCAACCGCCTCGCCGAGAACCTCGTCCTCCCACAAAACCCGCACATGGCAGCGCGCGACAACGCCCGGGCGGCAGACCCAGCCGGCGATGAAACCATCGCGCGTGAAACCGTCGAGACCGCCTTCGAAAACCGGTGGCGGCACGGGCCGAGGGGGAACGTTGGCGACCATGATCTGGTTAATTTTCTACGCTTGCGGACCAGCCTGACCCTAGGCATAAACCGATCATTGCAATTCGTATATCGTTTTTTGAGGGGAACTGTCAGGATTTCCGTTTTCATCGGCGCGGAACTCGCCGATAGTGGCGTGTGTTGCCGGCAAGCTTCCCTCGCAAGTGGATAGTCATGACCGCATGGAACACTCTCTTGGTTTGAGCAGGGCGGGATCGAACGGTTTCGCGGCGGCGGCGACGAGGGAAATGCCGGCTTCGCTCGGAGCGAGCGGCGTTTTGGTGGCGAGCGCGCCGCTCGGGCGTTGCGCCGCCGGCGCGGTGGTGCCGCTCGCCGATTGCCTGCCGCGCCAGGTCTTGTTCGGGTGGGAGGCGCAGATGCAGGCTTTCGCCAGCCAGATCGCGACGCTCGGCCGGACCTTGTTCGTGGTCCCCGCCCCGGAGATT
>JAKCCP010000092.1:0-2795 GCA_021841985.1 Pseudomonadota bacterium
TGTGCATTATGTCGGGGCGGCGCCGATGGTGGTGCCGGCGGCGCGTCTTACGCGGCTCGATATGGTGCGGGTGTTCGACTATCACCTCGCCGGCGTCCCGCCGCCCGAGGCCGGTGAGCGGCGGGCGCCGAAACCCGCCCCCGCCGCCCCGTACGAGCCCTGAGCGCGCCGGCGATGGCGATCAACTTCCCGCCGCCGCGGCGCGATCCGCGCTCCGACCCCTGGCACCAGCTCGATGCCGTGGCGCGGGCGGCGTTTCCGGTGGCGGCGACGGTGCTCGGCCTGCTCGCGCTCGCCGTCCCGCTCGGCCTCCCCGAGCAGGCGGCGCTCGCCCCCGCCTTCCTGTTCGCCTCGGTCTATTTCTGGAGCCTGTTCCGCCCGGCGGCGATGACCCCGGCGCTGGTCTTCGCGCTCGGCCTGTTCGCCGATCTCCTCGGCGGCGGGCCGCTCGGGCTCGACGTGCTGCTCCTCCTGCTGCTCTGCGCCCTCACCCGGCGCTGGCGGCGGAAGCTCGCGCGGTGGAGTTTCCTGCTCGTCTGGCTGGTGTTCTCGGGGTTTGCCGCGGCGGGGGCGGCGCTCTCCTTCGCGCTCACCGCGCTCTTCTCCCTCACCCTGCTGCCGCCGGCGCCGGCGCTGGTCGAGGCCGGGCTCGCGATCGGGTTCTATCCGTTGCTCGCGGTGCTGTTCACCCGCGCCCATCGCAGCCTCGCCGCCGACGCGGAGATCTGAGCGTTGCGCCGCGACACGAACCGCACCAGCGTCTTCACCCGCCGCGCCCTGATCCTCGGCGGGATCGAGGCGCTGGCCCTCGGCGGGCTCGCGGCCAAGCTCTATCAGGTGCAGGTGGCGGACGGGAAACGCTATGCCCTGCTCGCCGAGAGCAACCGGGTCAGCGCCCGCCTGCTCGCGCCCCCGCGCGGGCGGCTTTTGGACCGCGCCGGGACGCCGGTCGCCGGCAACCGGATGAACTGGCGCGCCGTGCTCGTCGCCGAAGAGACCGATGACGTCCAGGGGACGCTCGAGCGGTTTTCCGGCCTGATCCCGCTCTCCGACCACGAGCGCGCCCGGATCGACCGCGAGCTTGGCCATTCCCGCCGCTTCATCCCGATCATCCTGCGCGATTTCCTGGAATGGGACGAGATGGCGCTGATCGAGGTCAATGCCCCCGATCTCCCCGGCATCCTGATCGATGTCGGCACCACGCGGCTCTACCCGTTCGGGGCGACGCTCGCCCATGTCATCGGCTATGTCGCGCCGCCGAGCGAGGACGAGGCCGAGGACGAGCCGCTGCTGGCGCTGCCCGGCATGCGGATCGGGCGCGCGGCGGTGGAGAAATATCATGATCTGGCACTCCGCGGCCGCGCCGGCCTGGTCCAGGTCGAGGTCAACGCGGTCGGCCGGGTGATCCGCGAGCTGGCGCGCGAGGAGGGGGTTCCCGGCGCCGAGATCACCCTCACCATCGATTCCGGGCTGCAGCAGGATGTCGTGGCGACGCTCGGCGCGGAGAGCGCGAGTGCCGTGGTGTTGGACGCCCAGAACGGCGAGGTGCTGGCGATGGCGACGACGCCGAGCTTCGACCCCGGCCTGTTCAATTCCGGCGTCTCGCAGGCGCAATGGAACGAATGGACGAAAAACCGCCAGACGCCGCTGATCAACAAGGCCGTCGCCGGGCTCTACGCGCCGGGCTCGACGTTCAAGATGGTGGTCGCCATGGCCGGGCTCGCGGCGCGCGCGATCACCGCGAACGAGCGCATCTTCTGCCCCGGCTATCTCGATCTCGGCGACACCCGTTTCCATTGCTGGAGCCGCTATGGCCATGGCGCGCTCGATCTCCGCGGCGGGCTCAAGAACAGTTGCGACGTGTTTTTCTACGAGGTCGCGCGGCGCACCGGGATCGACGCCATCGCCGCCATGGCCAACCGCTTCGGCCTCGGCGTGCGCCCGGCGATCGAGCTGCCCGAGGCCCGCGCCGGCCTGGTCCCGACCCGCGCCTGGCGCGAGGGGCATGGCCATCACTGGAATCCCGGCGATACCGTGGTGCATGGCATCGGCCAGGGGTTTCTCGAGATCGCGCCGGTGCAGCTCGCGACCATGGCCGCCCGCATCGCGACCGGCCGCGCCGTCGAGCCGCATCTGACGCGGAGCGTCGGCGGCGCCGCCAGCCCCGGCGCCGACCCGGCTTCCTGGCCGGCGCTCGATGTCCCGGCGCCCTATCTGCACATGGTCCGCGAGGGCATGTGGGCGGTGGTCAACGAGCCGGGCGGCACCGCCCCCCTCGCCCGGCTCGATCTCCCGGGCGTGCAGCTCGCCGGCAAGACCGGCTCGACCCAGGTCCGCCACGTCTCGCGCGAGATGCGCGAGCATGGGCATTTCAACTCCGAGTCCCTCCCCTGGGAGTTCCGTCCGCACGCGCTCTTCGTCGCCTTCGCCCCCTATGACGCGCCGCGCTACGCGCTCGCCGTGGTCGTCGAGCACGGCAATGCCGGGGCGCAGCGGGCGGCGCCGCTCGCGCGCGCGATCATGACCGATGTCCTGCTCCGCGACCCCGCCAACCGCGCCGCCCCCGCGCCCGCCGCGCCCCGCGTCACCGCCCGCGCCGAGGCCGCCCCCATCGCCCCTCCCGACGGCCCCCCTCCGGCAGAGACGCGATGATCGAGCGGCGGCTCTATCGCGCCGAGGGGTTCGGGCTCGCCGCCAAGCTGCGCGCCGTGAGCTGGCTCTATGTCACCCTGCTCACCCTGCTCGCCTTGGTCGGCTATGTCGCGCTCTATTCCGCCGGCGGCGGGCCTGCCCCC
>JAKCCP010000092.1:2805-3562 GCA_021841985.1 Pseudomonadota bacterium
CCGATCTCTGCCCCCTTCGCCAACCGTCATGCGCTGCGCTTTGCCGCCGGCCTCGTGATCCTGATCGCGACCGCGCTCACCGATCTCCGCCTGATCCGGCGCCTCGCCTGGCCGCTTTACGGGCTCGGGATCGCGCTTTTGCTCGCCGTCGCGCGTTTCGGCCATGTCGGCAAGGGGGCGCAGCGCTGGATCGAGATCGGCGCGTTCCAGCTCCAGCCGAGCGAGCTGATGAAGATTTTCCTCGTCCTCGCCCTCGCCGCCTGGTTCCGCCGCGCCTCCTGGGAGCGGGTCGGCAACCCGCTGTTCCTGATCCCGCCGGCGCTGGCGAGCGCCATTCCGGTGGTGCTCATCCTGAAACAGCCCAATCTCGGCACCGCCGTCATCACCGCCTTGGTCGCCGGCTCCGTGTTCTTCGCCGCCGGCGTCAGGTGGTGGAAATTCGCCCTCATCGCGCTCGCGATCGGCCTCGCCACGCCGCTCGCCTATCACCACCTGCATGACTATCAGCGCGCCCGCATCGAAACCTTCCTCCACCCCGAGAGCGACCCGCTCGGCACCGGCTACAACATCATCCAGTCCAAGATCGCGCTCGGCTCGGGCGGGCTCTGG
Source organism: Pseudomonadota bacterium (assembly GCA_021841985.1). The sequence goes on from JAKCCP010000092.1 coordinate 3,415, forward strand.
GGCAAGGGGTTCCTGCACGGAACCCAGGGCCATCTCGATTTCCTGCCCGAAAAACAGACCGATTTCATCTTCACCGTGCTCGCCGAGGAGTTCGGCCTGGTCGGCGCGCTGGCCCTGCTCGCGCTGATCACCACGCTCATCGCCGGCG
>JAKCCP010000369.1 GCA_021841985.1 Pseudomonadota bacterium
CGAAGCTCGCCAGAACCTGCCGCACCGTCCGCGCCCCGGGAACCAGCCCGAACCGATGGGTCACGAGGGCGAAATCACCGCTCAGCAGCGCCATCGTCAGGAGCGCCCAGGGCACCGGCCAGAGCCGGACGCCACCCTGGACGCCACCCTGGGCCAGGCGCCCGGTCGCGACCGAGCCCGCGCCGACACCAAGCGCGAAGGCCGCCAGCAGCAGCGCCACCAGATCAGCGCCGGCGCCGAAGACACGCTGCGCCAGCACCGGAAATTCGGTGACGAACACCGCGCCGACCGCCCAGAACCAGCTCAAGCCAAGTATCGCCGCCCAGATGTCCGGCCGCTCGTATGCCGCAACGAAGAGCGCGCGCGTCTGGTGCCGGATGCCGCGCTCGCATGCGCTCTCCGGCGCCGCCGCCGCCAGCGCGGGCAACAACCGCGCCGCCGCGAGCCCGAGCGCGGCCAGCACCACGCCGGTGCCGCCGACGATCCAAACCGCCGCCGGCGCCGCCATCAGCGCCGCCCCGGCGACGGTGCCGATGAGGATGGCGAGGAACGTCGTCGCCTCGATCCAGCCGGTCGCCGCCGGCACCGCCTCGGACGCCAGCAATTCCGGCACGATCGCGTATTTGATCGGCCCGAAAAACGCCGCCTGCGCGCCCAATCCGAACAAAACCAGAAGCAGCGCCGCGGGGTTCCGCCACACCAGCGCGCCCGCGCCGGCGAGCATGAGCAGCAACTCGGCGAGCTTGGCAAGACGCACCAGGCGCGCCTTGTCGAACCGGTCGGCGAGCGCGCCGGCGGGGGCGGAAAACAGCAGGAAGGGCAGAATGAACACCCCGCCGGCCGCGGCGACGAGCACCGGCCCGGCGCCGCCGGCCTGTCCGACGATGAGCACGGCGAGGGCGTTCTTGTAGAGATTATCCGCCAGCGCGCCGCACGCCTGGAGCAGCAGAAACGGCCAGAACCGCGGCGAGCGCAGCAGATCGCGCGCCAAGCCCGGCCCTCAGACCGTCGCGATCGGCGTGACCGGGGAGCCAACCGCGCCGGGCAGGCGCAACGGCGGCGCGGTGAGCAGAAAGCGCGAACGCCCGGCGGCGCGGAGCCAGGCGGCGAGTTCGCTCAAATGCCACAACTCGCCGAGATTGACGCCGAGCCGGAACAGACAATGCGCATGGAGCGGCAAGGAGGCGCAATGATCCTCCTCGCAAGGCCGCGCCGGCACCGCCTCCACGGCGTAATTATCGGCGATCAGCGCGGCCAAGCCGCTCGCGCTGATCCACTCCAGCAACCGCGCATCGCGGCCGTCGAGGGCGGCGCAGGCGTCATGCACCAGCGCCGGATCGGGATGCCCCTTCATCTCCAGCAGCATCGCGGCGAAGCCGGTATGGAGGCAAACCATGTCCCCCGGCTCGACGGCGACACCATCCTTCGCCATCACCGCCATCAGCGCGTCATAGCCGATGAGGGTGCGGGCGCGGCCGAAATGCGCCTCGAGATCGATCATCACCGCGCGGCCCTGGATGCCGGCTTCGGCCATGTTCTCGACCCCGAGCCTCCGGGCGCCGGAGGGCGCGGCGACCGGCGTGTCGCCATGCGCGTAATCGACCGGGCCGATGATATCGGCGCCGGCCCGGAAGCCGTTGTAATAGACGAATTCGGGGACGCCATCGCCATCGGCGTCGAACATCTGCCCGACATGGGCGAGGCTGTCCCACTGCGTCGAATATTGCAGCGTCAGCGCCACCTGGTCGTCGGAAACGATATCGGTATAGCGCGGATCCTCGCGGTTCAGCGGAAAATTCATGTTCGGCCGCCCGCCGCGTTCGGTGGGCGAAAGACGCGGCGGATGCCGGCGCGGGTTGAGGACGTTGCCGCCGGGATAGTCGAGCGGCAGGCTCAGGCAGAAGCTCCGCCCCTCGCGCACCTCATTGATGCCCTGCAACACTTTCTCGCGGGTGATGAGATTGAGCCGGCCAAGCTCGTCATCGGGCCCGAAATCGCCCCAGGTCGAGCCCGGCGGCCGTTGCCGCCAGCGTTGCCGTTCACCCATGACCTGCGTCCTCCCGCGTCGTTCGTGCCCCGGTTCCCGGCGCGGGTGAAGTTTACGCGCCAGGCCGGCGTGGCACCAGGGCACGATAGAGATGCCAGGTCGCGTGGCCGAGCACCGGCAGGACGACGATCAGGCCGAGCAGGAAGGGCAGCGAGCCGAGCACCAGCGCGCCGGCAACGATCGCCGCCCACGCCGCCATCGGCCCGGGATTGGCGGCGACCGCGAGGATCGAGGTGGCGACGGCGGTGTTGAGGCCGACATCGCGATCGAGCAGCAGCGGAAAGGAGACGACGCCGATCAGGAACGCGACCACGGCGCAGCAGAACCCGGCGACGACGCCGATGCCGGTCATCATCCAGCCCGGTTTCGTGGTCAGGGCGTCGTGCAGGAATTGCGCGAGCGTCGGCGCCGGCGCGTCCAACCCGTAGCTCGCGCCGAGCGTCGCCGTGTAGATCACCTGCGCCAGGACCAGCCAGAGCAGGAAAATGACGATCAGCGCGGCGCCGAGGAGGGCGATGCGGCCGATCGCCGGCGAGCCGAGGACGCGGAACGCATCGGTCCAGGACGCCGCCCCGTCACGCTCGCGGTGGCGGCTCATTTCATAGAGCCCGAGCGCGAGGAACGGGCCGAGAATGGCGAAGCCCGACGCCAGCGGGAACAGGATCTGCACCGCGCCATGGCCGAACATCACCCGCTCCAGAACCAGCCCCACGGCCGGATAGACCAGGCAGAGAAACAGAACATCGGTGCGGTTGGCGCCGAAATCGGCGACGCCCTTGGCCAGCGCCGCGCGGAGATCCGCGAGAGCGATGCGTCTGATCACCACCTCGCGCCGGCCGCTATTCTCCGCCCGGTTTTCCCCCGCCCAATAATCCTCCGCCGGCACCGCGCCGAGGGCACGCGCCGATGCCTGGATATGCTGCCAGCTCCAGAGAACCGGATTTTGAATGGTCATGGCCGCTTTCTCCCGCCACAGCGGGGCGAAATGCCCGAGCGGCTAAACCCCGCTTGCCCGCATCCTACGCCGATCGCGCGCAAAGCGGGAGATATTTTCATCAAAAAAGAGGGAAAGCGCCCGCCGCCATCAGCGGCCCGGGAAGCGGGTCACGCGCGGCAGCGGTGCCGTCGCCAGCACCAGGCGGCGGCGATGGACGGGGCGGTTCGGGATCGCGGCATAGACATCCTTCACCGCCTCGCTCAGCGTGAGCCCGGCAAAGCGCGGCGCGACGCGGCGCCCCCCCCTCTCGATCAGGGGGGCGGCGCGCAGCAGCAGCCGCCAGCGGGTCGGCGGCAGATAAAGCGCGGTGTCGCGCCGCGTGACGTGAAACAGCGAGGCGGCCAGCAAACGGCCGATCTGCCCTTGCGAATAGGGCTCGCCCTGACCGAAGGGTGTCGTTTCGACATGCGCCCAGAGGCCGACGCGATTGGGCGCGACCACCAGCAGCCGCCCGTCATCCTTCAAAACCCGCCACACCTCGCGGAGCAGCCGCCTGGTATTCTCCGCCGCCTCCAGCCCATGCACCAGCAGCACGCGGTCGAAACTGAGATCGGCGAAGGGGAGATCCTCCTCCTCGACGGTGCAGGAGAGCCCCGGCGCCCCGGCCGGCCAGGCGGCGGCGCCGATCTGCGCCGGCAGCGCCGCGATGCAGCGCGCCGCCCCCTCGCGCCACAGCCGGAGATAGGGCGCGGCATAGCCAAGGCCGAGGATCGAGACCCCGCGCGCCTCCGCCACCGGCCAGAAGCTCAGCAGCCGGGCGCGCAAAAGCCGCGCCACCACCGCCCCCTGGGCGCTCGCGTAAAACTCGGTCGCGGCATGGGCATCGGTCGCCATCGCATGAGTATAGCTGGAAATGCGCGCCGCGCCGTTATACATCTCGCGCATGCCTGTTCACGCGACCCCCGTTCCCATCCTCAAGGACAATTACGCCTGGCTGCTGCGGGACAGCGGCGCCGGCGCGCTCGCCCTCGTCGATCCCGCCGAAGCCGATCCGCTGATCGCCGCGATCGAGGCGCGCGGCGGGAGGCTCGACCTCATTCTGCTCACCCATCACCATGCCGACCACGTCGCCGCGACCGAGGCGCTGCGCGCGCGCTTCGGCTGCCCGGTCGCCGGCGCCGGCGCCGATGCCCATCGCCTGCCGCGGCTCGACCATGCCCTCGACGAGGGGGAGGAGGTGGCGCTCGGGGCGGCACGCGGGCGGGTGATCGCGACACCGGGCCACACGCGCGGCCATATCGCCTGGTTCTTCGCCGATGGCGCTGTCCTCGCCTGCGGCGACACCTTGTTTTCGCTCGGCTGCGGCCGCCTGTTCGAGGGCACGGCGGCGGAGATGTTCGCGAGCCTCGCGAAGCTCGCGGCCCTTCCCGGCGAGACGCTGGTCTGCTGCGGCCATGAATACACCCTCGCCAATGCCCGTTTCGCGCGCGCCGTCGATCCCGATAACGCGGCGCTCCTGGCCCGGATCGGCGAGGTCGAGCGCTTGCGCGCGGCGGGTTTGCCGAGTGTGCCGACCACGCTCGCCGTGGAGCGCGCGACCAACCCCTTCCTTCGCGCCGCCGATGCGCAAGCCCTTGGCGAGCTTCGCGCGCGCAAGGACAATTTCTGAAACCATTCGCCCGGAGGCCGCGTCATGAAACTGTTTTACTCGCCGACCAGCCCCTATGTCCGCAAGGTGATGGCCTGCGCCATCGCCCGCGACATCGCCGGACAAATCGAGACGCCGCGAACCAATCCGCATGAACAGCCGGCGGCGCTCCTCGCCTGCAACCCGCTTTCGAAAGTGCCCTGTCTGGTGACCGAGGATGGACTGGCGCTGTTCGATAGCCCGGTGATCGCCGAATATCTCGACAGTATCGGCGACGCGCCGCCGCTCTTTCCCCGCCCGGGCAGCGCCGCGCGCTGGCATGCGCTGAAACTCCAGGCGCTGGGCGATGGCATTCTCGATGCCGCGGTCGGACGGCGGACGGAGCAAGGAAAGCCGCGTGAGGCTGCCCGCGACGCCTATCTCGCCCACCAGAAAGCGGTGATCGCCCGCGCGATCGACGCGCTGGAGGCCGAACCGCCGGGACCGAGCCTCGACATCGGCGGCATCACCATCGCCTGCGCCCTCGGCTATCTCGATTTCCGTTTCGCGCAAGAACCCTGGCGCCCCGGCCATCCGCGGCTTGCGGCCTGGTTCGCGGCGATCTCGGCGGCGCCGGCCCTCGCCGGGACCGTGCCGCGCGAATAGGTACCGCGGTACCGGCGACGAGCAGCAACGCAAACGAGCGCGGCGGGGTTTAAGAAAGAGTTCATTGTTTTTTGGCATCGTTTTGGACGCATGGAGGCATGCGCGCAAAAAATATTCCCAACGGAGCCAAAAATGATAACCCTGGCTGAATTCTCCGCGCTCGTTGAATTTTTAGGCATCGAGCAGCGGCACCGCGCGGCGTTGCGCGATTTCCTGCCGGTTCTAGAAAAATTTCTCCCATCCGTTCTGACAAAATTTTATGACAAGGTCCGCGCCAAGCCGCAGCTTGCCGCCTTGTTTTCCAATGAAGCGGCCATGAAGCGCGCGTCGGACGCTCAGGTGAAGCATTGGCGGCAATTGTTTTCGGGAAAATTCGATCAGCCCTATCTCGACTCCGTGCAGCATATCGGCCTGGTTCATAGCCGGGTCGGGCTGGATCCGCTCTGGTATCTCGGCGGCTATGCCTTCGTCATGCACAACCTCACAACAATCGCGACAAACCATGTCGTCAACCGCTGGTCGCGGGATGGCGGCAAAGCCGTCCTCACCACATTGCTCGCGGCCATCACTCAAGCCGTCGTGCTCGATATGGAACTCGCCGTCACCACCTATCTCGAGGAAACCAAAGCCGCGAGTGATCGCAAAATCGGTGCCATGGCGCATGATTTTGAAGGATCGGTCAGCCAGTTCGCGGCGGTTCTGACCTCGGCGGCGAGCGGGCTGCAAGAAACCGCGACCGGGCTGACCGGCTCGGCGGCCGACGCCGACCAAAAGACCGGTACCGTCGCGGCGGCGGCCGAGGAAGCCAGCGCCGGCGTCGCGACCGTCGCGGCGGCGGCCGAGGAACTCAGCGCCTCGATCAGCGAAATCAGCCGCCAGGTCGGACAATCGGCGAAGATCACGACCAAAGCCGTTGCTGATGCAGAACAAACTAATGCGACCGTTCAGGCCTTGTCCGAAGGGGCGGAGAAAATCGGCGCCGTGGTGCAACTGATCGCCGATATCGCGAGCCAGACCAATCTCCTCGCGCTCAACGCCACGATCGAGGCGGCACGGGCGGGCGATGCCGGCAAGGGTTTCGCCGTGGTCGCCTCGGAGGTCAAAAACCTCGCCAGCCAAACCGCCAAGGCGACCGAGGAAATCAGCACCCAGGTCAGCCAAATCCAGACCTCGACCAAAAATGCCGTCAGCGCCATCCGCGACATCGCGGCAACCATCGCGGAAGTCAGCGCGATCGCGACCTCCATCGCCTCCGCGGTCGAGGAGCAGGGGGCGGCGACCGCGGAAATCGCCCGCAACGTGCAGCAAACCGCGCGGGCGGCACAGGATGTCACGGTGAACATCGCCGGCGTAAACCAAACCGTCGCCACCACCCGCGGCGCCGCCGATCAAATGCTCAAAGCGGCGACCACTCTCGCGAAAGAAGCGGAAGAATTGACCGTTCAACTCTCCGGCAGAATACAAGGCTTCGTCGCCGACATTCGGGCGGCGTAGCCGCGTCCTCTCGTCACGCAAGAGCAAGCGTCACCGCGCGCGGCGGAGGCGCCGGAGGCAGATCGCCGCCGGCGGCGAGTGCCAGCACCAGCGCCGCGGGATTGACGCCGAGGGCTTCGCCCAGTGCCGCATAGCTGGTGGTCAGACGCGGATTGACTTCCAGCACCACCGGCCCCTCCCCTGTCGCGATGAGATCGACGCCGACATAGCCGAACAAACCGGGGATGGCGCGGGCGATGGCGGCGGCGAGCGGCGTGTAGAAAGCGCGCTTTTCTTCCGCGCCGCCGACCGCCAAGCCGCGATAGTGAAACCGTCCCTCGACGCATTCGGTGATCTGGCGGTTGCAGGAAAGCAGTGTCGCCTCCCCGCCCCGGCAGAGGAGCGAGAGGCTTTCCGGCGCGCCGGGAATGAAAGGCTGCGCGATGAGGCCGGCAATGCCGCGCGCCATCGCCGCCGCGGGATCGGTGAAAAAACGCACGCCTTCAGCGCCGGCGCCGTCATCGGGCTTGACGATGACACCGTGTGGCGATGCAACCCCGGGCGCGAGGGAGGGCACCGTCACGATGCCGTGCGCCGCGAGATGTTGGCTCGTTGCGATCTTGCTCGCGCACAGCCGCACCGCCTCCGGCGACGAGCCGAGCAGGATCTTCCCCGCCGCCATTTCCGAAAGCCGCAGCAAGATGCCATCGCTTTCCGGCGCGATCGGCCAGAATGCGTCCGCCGCCGCGATCTCCTCGCCCCAGATCTCCCAGCACGGCCTCCGGCCCACCGCGACGATCTCTCCTGGAATTGCGATGGATGGAAGTCGCGCATCGCGGCTCGCGCGCAAGGCAATGCCCGGGATCGCCGCGAGATCGGCCAGCAGCGCGCGCAGCATCATCTCCCCCTCCGCCAGCAAGCCAGACGGCAAGGGAACACCGGCGAAACCGCCGCCGGTCACGTATTCACAAACGAAAACCCGCAATCAGCGCCTCGAATAAGGAGAAGAAAGAGGTTCTTTTTTACAAAAAAGAACCAAAAAACTTTTGCCTGGTGCGGCAGTGCCTTCGGCACCGCCGCTCCGAGGAAACCGGGATAAAGTCTTTTTGGTTCTTTTTCTTCAGAAAAAGAACGTTCTTCCCCTTCTTGCAATCAAAATGCCGCTTCTTCCAGCCCCATCATCGCCTGCTTGCCGGATTTGATGGCGAGATAGAGGGCACCCGCCTGCGGCAGGATACGTTCCATGTAGAACCGCGCGGTGACAAGTTTCGCGTGATAAAACGCGGCGTCTTCCGCGCCGCTCGCCAGTTTCGCCGCCGCCGTTTTCGCCATGCGCGCCCACATGAAGCCGAGGGCGACGAGGCCGAAGAGGCGCAGATACTCGCTCGCCGCCGCCCCCGCTTCTTCCGGATCACGCAGCCCGGCCTCGGCGATATGCGCGGTCGCGAGTTGCAGGGCGCCGAAGGCTTTTTCCAGCCCATGGACCATCTTGCCGATCGCCGCATCTTCCTTGTGCGCGGCGATGAACGCGGCGACGGGATGGAAAAACCCGCGCAGGAATCTTCCATAATGCGCGCCGAGCTTGCGCCCGACGAGATCGAGCGCCTGGATGCCGTTGGTGCCCTCGTAAATCATCGTGATCCGCGCATCGCGCACGTATTGTTCGACGCCGTGGTCGCGAATATAGCCATGCCCGCCATAAACCTGAACGCCCATACTGGCGGCATCGAAGCCGAGATCGGTGAACAGTGCCTTGACGATCGGCGTCATCAATGCGGTGAAATCCTCCGCTTTTTCGCGCGCCGCCGGCTCCGCGCTCCGCTCGATGGCATCGAGCGCATGCGCGACCCACACCCCGAGCGCGCGGCAGCCTTCGGTATAGGCGCGCATGGAAAGCAGCATGCGCCGCACATCGGGGTGGACGATGATCGGGTCGGCGGGCTGATCGGGATTTTTCACGCCGCTCAGCGAACGCCCCTGGATGCGCTCGCGAGCATAGGCGACGGCGCTCTGATAGGCCGCTTCCCCGATCGCGAGCCCCTGGATGCCGACCGAAAGCCGCTCGCTGTTCATCATCGTGAACATCGCGGCAAGCCCCCGATGCGGCGCGCCGACCAGCCAACCCTTGGCGTTCTCGAAGGTGAGTTGGCAGGTGGCGGAGGCCTTGATGCCCATCTTGTGCTCGATCGCGGTGCATAGAACGCCATTCCGCGCTCCCGGCCGCCCCTCCGCGTCGGGCAGGAATTTCGGCACCAGGAACAGGCTGATCCCGCGGCTCCCGGCGGGTGCATCGGGAAGCCGCGCGAGCACCAGATGGATGATGTTCTCGGTCAGATCATGCTCGCCGGCGGAGATGAAAATCTTGTTGCCCGAGAGGAGATAACTGCCATCCGCTTGCGGCACCGCGCGCGTGCGCAGCATGCCGAGATCGGTGCCGCAATGCGGCTCGGTCAGGCACATCGTGCCGCTCCAGACGCCGCTCGCGAGTTTCGGCAAGAAGCGCCGTTTCAGATCCTCCGCGCCGTGATCGCGCAACGCCTGATAGGCGCCGCGCGAGAGGCCAGGATAGAGGCTGAAGGAAAGATTGGCGCTACAGATCATCTCCTCGACGAGCTTGTTCACGCTCTCGGGCAGACCCTGGCCGCCGTAATCGGAATCACAGGCGAGCGCCGTCCAGCCGCCTTCGCGAAAAAGATCATACGCCGCCTTGAACCCTTTCGGCGTGCGCACGACGCCGTTTTCGTAATGGCAGCCCTCCTCGTCGCCCGAAGCGTTGAGCGGCGCCAGAACTTCCTCGACGAAGCGGCCGGCCTCCTCGAGAATGCTGTCGATGAGATCCGGCGCCAGCGCCTCCTCTCCCGGCCGAGGCGGCGGATCGGTTGCGTCGAAAACCTCGTGCAGCAGGAAACGCATGTCACGAAGTGGCGCCTTGTAGGTTTGCATGGCGATTTTTCCCTGCGGCGTTCAGTTGCGGAGCGGCTTGCCGGTGTCGAGCGTATGGGTAATGCGCGCAAGCGTCGGTTCGGTGCGGACGAGACGCATGAAAGCCTCGCGTTCCAAAGCGAGCATCGTCTCCTCGTCGAGCGGCGCCAGCGGATCACCCTCGCCGCCGGAAAGAATGTCGGCAAGCGCCCCCGCGACGACGAGATCATGCGCCGTCGCCAGACCCTGGCGATGGAAACCCTCCGCCGCCATCATCAACGCGAGCCGCCCCGAGGGACCGGGCAAGGGGAAAACCGGCGGCTCCGGCGGATGATACGCGGCAGCGAGCGCCAGCGCCCGTGCCTTGGCCATGGCCAGCAAGCGCTCGCGGTTCATCACGATTTCGTCGCCGCGGCGAAGAATGCCCATCTCGCGCGCTTCCGCCGCCGATTTGCTGACCCGGGCGGTGCTGACCATCTCGAAAACCTGCGCCACCGCCGGCATCGGCCCTTTCGGCAAAGCGGGTGAGGAGGCGAGCCGCGCCAGCATCTCCTTGGTGCCGCCCCAGCCCGGCACCAGCCCGACGCCGCACTCAACGAGCCCGGCATAGGTTTCGGCATGGGCGACGATCGCATCGGCGTGCAGCAGGATTTCGCAGCCACCGCCGAGCGCCATGCCGGCCGGCGCCGCGACCACCGGAAACGGCGCGTATTTGAGCGCGAGCATCGCCTTCTGCCCGGCGGCCAGCGTCTTCTCGATCTCGCCCCAGGCGGCGATATTGGCGGCAAAAGCGGCGAGGCCGAGATTGGCGCCGACCGAGAAATTGCCGCCCTCGTTATAGATCACCAGCGCCTTGAACCGCTCGGCGATCAGTCCCACGGCGCGTTCGAGGAGATCGACGATGCCGGGATCGAGCGCGTTCATTTTCGTCGTGAATTCAAAACAGGCGACACCGTCGCCGATATCCCAGAGCGCCGCCGAGGCATTTTTGATCACGGGTTTGGTGACGCGCTTCACGTCTTCGAGCAAAACGATGCCGGCGGGGCGGAGCACGTCGTGATAGGCGCCATCGCCGCCAAGGAATTGCGGCCGCGCCTCATGCAAACGATAAAACCCCGACGCGCTCGCCGCCGTCGCCAGCAACGCCGGAGCTTCGATGCCTTCGGCAGCGAGCAGCGTCCGCATACCCGCGCTGCCGATGCGGTCGATCAATTCGAACGGGCCGAATTTCCAGTTATAACCAAGCCGCATCGCCTCATCGATGGCGGTGATGTCCTCGGCCGCCTCCGGCACCAGACGCACGGCATAGGCGAGGGTGTGGGCGATCACGCGGCGGGCATAGGCGCCGAATTTGTCCGTGCGGGTCAGCAATTTGCGCGGATCGCGCACGACGGAGTCGGGCAGCGCGGCCGGGTGTTCGGCGCGGTATTCGCCGCTCGCGAGATCGATCGCCTCCTTGACGCGCGCCGGACCTTCCCTACGCTGCCGATAAAATCCGCCTTTGCCTTTGCGCCCGGTCAAACCCTCGGCGATCATCTTGCGGATCAGCGGAACATCACGATTGGCGGCGTGGAAGGGGTCGCTCGCCGGCAGCGCCTTTGCCAAGCTCGCGTTGACATGCGGCATGAGATCGAGGCCGACGAGATCGATCAGCCCGAACACACCGGTTTTCGGAATGCCGAACGGGCGCCCCATCACCGCGTCGGCCTCCTCGACGGTGAGGCCGAGATCGAACGCGGCGAGCACACCGATCTGCATCCAATAGACGCCGAGACGATTGGCGATGAAGCCGGGACTGTCCTTGCAGGGAACAATGGTTTTGCCGAGCGCGTGATCGGCGAAGGCAGCGATGCGCTCGGCGAGATCGCGGCTCGTCGCCGCCCCGGTGACGAGTTCGAGCAAGCGCATATAGCGCGGCGGGTTGAAGAAATGGGTGATCAGAAAATTCGCGGCGAAATCGTTGCTCATCCCCGCGATGAGCGACGCGAGCGGAATGGTGGACGTGTTGGAGGAGACCGCCGCGCCCGGTTTGCGTATTGCATCGATGCGGCGATAGAGCGCCTGCTTGATCTCAAGAGTCTCGATCACCGCCTCGATGATCCAGTCACACGCGGCGAGTTTGTCGAGATCGTCCTCGGTGTTGCCGGGGGTGATCAAACGCGCCGCGGCCGCCGACATCAGCGGCGCGGGCTCCGTTTTCATCATGCGGGCGATCGCGTTCTTGGCGATCGCGTTGCGATCCCCGCCGTCTTTCGGCACGATGTCGAGCAAAAGCACCGGAAAACCGGCATTGGCGATCTGCGCCGCGATCCCCGCCCCCATCACCCCGGCGCCGATCACCGCGAGCTTCTTGATCTCGGTCATCACACCCGCTCCAGCAAGGTCGCGATGCCCTGGCCGCCGCCGATGCATTGCGTCGCCAAGGCGTAACGCTTGCCTTCGCGTTTGAGCAGCGACGCCGCCTTGCCGGTGATCCGCGCGCCGGTCGCGCCGAGCGGGTGGCCAAGCGCGATGGCGCCGCCATCGAGGTTGATTTTCTCTTGTGGAATGCCGAGTTCGCGGGCGCAGGCCAGCGCCTGGCTGGCAAAAGCCTCGTTCAGTTCGACGAGATCGATATCGGCCATCGTGATCCCGGCGCGGGCGAGGATTTTTTTCGTCGCCGCCACCGGGCCGATGCCCATCACTTCCGGCGCGCAGCCGGCGACGCTGACCGCGCGGATACGCGCGAGCGGCGCCAGACGATGGCGGGCGGCGAAATCCTCGCTGCAAACAAAAACCGCCGCAGCACCATCGGTGAGCGGCGAGGACGTGCCGGCGGTCACGCTGCCATCGGCGCTGAACGCCGGTTTCAACGTCGCCAAGGTTTCGGCGGTGGTGTCCGGGCGAATGCAGCCATCCGCATCCACGACGCCGTCCCTGGTGGTGATCGGCACGATCTCCGTCGCGAAATGCCCTCGCCGCGCGGCGCCGGCGGCGCGGACATGGCTTCCGGCGGCGAACGCCTCCTGCTCGGCGCGATCGATCTCGTAGCGCTTGGCGACGTTTTCCGCCGTCTCGCCCATGCCGATATAGGCGGCCGGCATTTTGGCGGCAAGCGCCGGGTTGGGCAGCGGATTGAAGCCCATCATCGGCACCCGGCTCATGCTCTCGACCCCGGCGCAGAGAAACGCCTCGCCGGCGCCGAGCGCGATCTGTCCCGCCGCCATGTGGATCGCCTGCATCGAGGAGCCGCAAAAACGATTGACGGTGACGGCGGCGACCGAGATCGGCAGATCGGCGAGCAGCCCGACGAGACGCGCGACATTGAGCCCCTGCTCGCCCTCGGGCATCGCGCAGCCGAGGATCAGATCCTCGATCAGCGCCGGATCGACGCCGAGCCGGCCGATCAGCGCCCGCACCACTTGCGCCGCGAGATCATCCGGACGCACGCGGGCGAGCGCGCCTTTCTTGGCTGGTGTGAATGGCGAACGCGCATAGTCGACGATGACGGCGTTACTCATGATTTTGCTCCATATCTCTATCTCTTATCGATCTCTTCTCGCCATTTTCCTGCCGCGGGACGCCCCCCGCTCACCCGGCCGCGCGCTTTCGCGACGGCGGCCTGGTCTCGAGCGCGGCCACCGCCTGACGCTCCACCTCGCGCAATTCAGCGAGGATTTCATCGAGCGCGCGCTCTTGTTCCTCGAGCGCCGCGAGCCGGATTCGCACCAGCTTCAGCAACAGGCGAAGTTGCGAGGCCTGGCTCGTGTCGATATCGTAGAGTTCTAGATATTCCCTGATTTCACGCAAGGAAAATCCCAGCCTTTTCCCGCGCAGGATAAGAATCATGCGGGCGCGGTCACGATTGGTGTAAACCCGCGTGGTGCCGGCGCGGCGCGGCAGGATCAGTCCCTTGTCTTCATAAAAGCGAATGGCGCGCGCGGTGACGCCGATCTCTTTCGAGAGTTGCGTCACCGTATAAAGCCGCTCGGGAGGCGCCGCGGTAGCCGAGTTGCTGGCCATCCAGATTACCTATAGGTAAGATGATTGACGTTAACTTAAGCACTCCCGCCGCTTTCGCGCAAGCGGGCTTCTTCTTCGTGCAATGCCTTTTTCGAGAGCTTGCCGATGGCGGTTTTCGGCAGGCTCGCGCGGAAGACGATATCACGCGGCATTTCGATCTTGGAAATCTCCCCGGCGAGAAAGGCGAGCAGTTCCTCCGTGCTCAGCTTTTCCCCTGGCCGCAACACGACATAGGCGCGCGGCGCCTCGCCGCGATACCTGTCAGGTAAGCCGATCACCATCGCCTCCAACACCTTGGGATGGCGATAGAGCGCTTCCTCGATGACGCGCGGATAGATGTTGTAGCCGCCGGCGATGATCAGATCCTTGAGCCGATCGACGATGAAGAGATAGCCATCCTCATCGAGATAGCCGATATCGCCGGTGCGGAACGCGCCGTCGATGAAGGCGCGCATGTTTTCCTCCGGCCGCTTCCAATAGCCCATCATCACCTGCGGACCACGGATACAAATCTCGCCCTTCTCACCAACGCCGAGAATCCGTTCGGGATGGTCGGGATCGCGGATTTCGATCACCGTCTCGAGCACGGCGGGGCCGACCGAATTATCCTTCATCACGCCGTTCAGCGGATTGCTTGAGGCAACACCGGCGGTTTCGCTGAGGCCATATCCCTCGATCACCCGGCAACCGGTCTGCGCCTCGAACTTCGCGCGCACTTCCCGCGGCAATGGCGCGGATCCGGAAAAACAGGTTTTTACCGAAGAAATATCGATCCGATGCCGTTCCGCGGTCTGGCTTACCGCGACACAAATCGTGGGCACCAATGGAAAAACGGTGGGGCGGGCGCGGGCAATGGTGCGCATCAACTCATCGATGTCAAAACGCGGCAGCAAAATCAATTCCGCGCCGATCGCCAGCGCCGTATTCATGACCAGCGACATCCCCATCACGTGAAACAAAGGCAGCACCGCGAGTAAACGCTCGGTGCCAGGCTGGAGATTCGGTGCATTGGCGAGCGCCTGCATCGCATTGGCGAGCAGATTGGCCTGGCTCAGCATCGCGCCTTTGGGCATGCCGGTGGTGCCGCCGGTGTATTGCAAAACGGCGAGATCGCCGGCCTTGATCGAGACCGGTGCTGGTTTGCCGCTGCCTTTCAGCAACGCGGCGAAGGGGATGATCCGCTGATCACGCGGAGACGAGATCTCGCGCCGCCGCAACGTATAGAGCGCGAGCGCTTTCACGGGCGGCAGAATGCCGCGCATCGGACAGAGGATGACGCGCGTCGCCCCGGCTTCGAGCACCGGGGCGAGGATGCGCGCGAGATCCGGCGCCACCATGATCGCGGTCTCCGAATCCGCCATCTGCGCCGCGATCTCACGCGCGACGTAAAGCGGGTTGTAATTCACGACGACGCCGCCGGCCTTGAGCACGGCGTGGAAAAACAGCACCGAATAGGGCGTGTTCGGCAGACAGAGCCCGACCTTGACCCCGGGCCCGACGCCGATCCGCTGCAAGCCGGCCGCCAAGCGATCGACGGTCGCCGCCACATCACGATAGCGCCAGCGCCGGCCCATGAACCAGAGCGCCGGACGCTCGGCGAAGCGCGCGGCGGCATATGTCAGCAGATCCGGCAGGGTCTGGGCGGAGAGATCGCCTGTTGCCGCCATCTCCGCAAGGGACGTCTCCATTTCGCTTCCCTCCTCGATGGCAGCATTAAGCGCGATCTAACCTATACGTCAATAGGCTCCCTTAATCGAAACATAGACGCCCGTCACGCGAGGCCGAAATGGTCACCAAGCGCCGCCGCGACGTCTTCCACCAGCGCCGGCCATTGCCGCCGCCAGTCCTGGCGGAACAGCCGCGCGCTCGGATACCAAGCGGTGGTCGTGCCGGTCGCGCGCCAGCGCCAATCCGGGGCAAAGGGCAGCATGATCCAGACCGGCTTGCCCATCGCCCCGGCGAGATGGCCGAGCGCGGTATCGACGGTGATGACGAGGTCGAGATTGTCGAGAACCGCCATGGTTTCGGCGAAATCGCCGAGCGCCGGCCCCAGCGACAGCAGCGGCGCGGGACCGCGGTCATCGCCGATTTCGGCCATCGCGGCGCCTTTTTGGAGGGCGACGAGGGCAACGCCCGGAACGGTCGCGAGCGGCGCGAGGGTGGAAAGCCGCATGGAACGGTAGCGGTCGTTGTTATGGCTCGGCCTTCCCGCCCAGGCGAGACCGATCCGCGCGAGCCCGGCCGGGAGCAGCCGCGCGAGGCGCTCGCGCCAGTGCTCGACCCGGGCCGGATCAGCGGCGAGGTAGGGGATGTCGGCGGGGATGGTCCCGGGCCGCGTGCCATGGAGGCGCGGCAGGCCGGAAAGCGCGGCATAGGCGTCGAACCGGCCGCACGCCTCCCAGCGATCGACCACCCGGCGCACCGCCGGGAACTGCGCCATCAGCGGCATGATCTCGCGGCTGCAAGCGACCACGATCTCCTTGGCCCGCGCCGCCGCCCAGGGGATGTAGCGGCAAAACTGGATCGCATCACCAAACCCCTGATCGGCGACCAGCAGCAGCCGACCATCAGGCAGCGGCGCGCCATCCCAGGCCGGCTCGTCGGTCTCCGGCAGCGAGCGGGCAGCCCCCGGCAGGCGGAACCGCCATTCATACTCCTCCCACCCCGCGGCCCAATCGCCGCTGAGCAGCAGCGCCTCGGCGCGCAGGAAATGGGCATTGGCGTGATCCGGCAGCCGCGCCAGCGCGCGCTCGGCGCAGGCCAGCGCCTCGGTGATCTCGAGCCGGCTGTAATGGATGATGCCGAGATTGCCGAGCGCCAGCGGATCTTCCGGCGCCATCTCGACCGCCCGCAGCCCGGTGCGGAGTGCTTCCTCATGGCGCCCGGCGGCGCGATAGACCTCGCAGAGATTGCGCGGATAGAGCGGGTTCGCGGGAGCGAGCGTGAGCGAACGCTCCATGCGCGCGAGCGCGGCCTCGATCCGCCCGGCGCGATAATCGATGACGCCCATCAGGTGATTGGCGTGCGGGTGATCGGGGCGGGCGCGCAAAAGACCGGACAGCGCCGCCTCGGCGGCCGGGAACCGCCCGGCCTGTTCGTGCTCGCCGGCTTCCTTGAGCAGGGAAGCGGCGGCCTCGTCGGACAGAACCTCCTCGGGCGAGACCGCATCCGCGCCCGGCGCGGCGGCGCGCGCCGGAGATGGCGTGGGACGCGGCGCCGCGCCCTCGATTTGGTAGCCCAGGCGTTCGATCAGCGGTGCGAGGATCGGGATGACCGGGGCGAGTTCGGCGAGATAATGCCGATAGCGCCCGAGCGAGCGGTCATAGAGCGGCTCCGTCACCTGGGCGTAGCTCGCGGTGCGCGCATGACGGCGGTTTTCGTGAAAGGCGAGACAGGCGGGATCGAACCCGGCGCCGATGAAAGCGAGCAGCCGGCGCACGCTCGCCTCCGGCGCGGCCACCACCTCCTCGTAGCGGAGCGGCAGGTAGCGCAGCGTCATCTGCCCGCGATACTGCCGCACCAGATCCATCA
Source organism: Pseudomonadota bacterium (assembly GCA_021841985.1). The sequence goes on from JAKCCP010000369.1 coordinate 17,206, forward strand.
CCCGCACGTAATGGCGGGCGATGGTCTCCAACTCGGCGGCGCAATAATACCCGTGCGTCAAATGGTTGGAGAACACCGAAAGCACGACGTCGAGGGGATGGCGGATGAGATGGATCAGCGGCGATTCGGGAAACAGCAGCGCGATCAGGCCGAGATGCGTCTCGTTCAGCGGCATCTTGTCGGTGAACCAGCGCGCCGCCGATCCCGCCGCCCCTTCCCCCGGCACGCCCGCCAGCCGCGCCGCGCGCAGATAGCTCTCGCGGAGAAGCGAGAGGCCATCGCGGCGATCGGCCATCCAGAGTTCGGCGAGGGCCTCCGGATAGGCGAGCGTGCTGTCGAGCAGCCGCGGCAGGGATTGCGCGAGATCGTTGATGAAGGGCAACTCGTCGCCGCCGGCGATATCCGGATGGCTGGTCAGGATCTGCTCGATCAGCGTCGTCCCCGAGCGCGGAAAACCGAGGATGAAGAGCGGCTGCGCGCCCTCCCCGCCTGGTGCCGGGCGGGGCAGGGTCGCCAGCCGCTCGCTGGTGAAAAAGCCGCGGAGACGCCGCGCGAGATCCTCGGCGACAGTGGCGAGATAGGTCGGCGCGCCCTGGGCGCGGGCGCGCGCCTTGCCGGCGGTGAAGGCCGCGAAGGCGGCGGAATGGCGTCCGAGCCGGTCGAGCAGGCGGCCCTTTTGCGACCATTCCGTCGCCCCGAGCGATGCCGCCTCGCCGGCGTCCAAAAGCGCCAGCGCCGCGTCAGCGCGCCCCGCGCGTTCGAGGCACGTCGCGCGGGCGAGGCGCACGGCGGCGCTTCCCGGCGCCAACGCCTCGGCCTGATCGAGGAGTGCAAGCGCTCGGGGAAAATCGCGATCCGCCTCCTCGAGCGCCGCCCAGCCGAGCAAGGTTTTGATTTCGTTCGGGTTAGCCCGCAGCGCTTCCTCATAGAGCGCCCGCGCCGGCGCCGCGCGTCCCTGATTTTTCAGGCTCCAGGCGAGATTGGCGAGCAGGATCGGGTCGCGCTCATGCCGCAGCGCCAAGGCCCGCCGGTAATGATATTCGCCGAGCCAGGCGCGGTTGGCCTCGGTGAAGATCATGCCGAGGAGATTATGCGATTGCGGGTGATGGGGGGCGATACGCATCGCGTTGCGGGCGATGTTTTCGGCCTCGGCCAGGGCGCCGCGCTCGAACAACATCAGCGCCAGTTCCTGGGTCGCCAGATCGG
>JAKCCP010000261.1 GCA_021841985.1 Pseudomonadota bacterium
GACGCGGGCCCTGGCGTCACGCCGAAGCCGTGGAATTCGCCACCCTCGAGTGGGTCGACTGGTTCAACAACCGGCGTCTCCTCGAGCCGATCGGGAACATTCCACCCGCAGAGGCCGAAACGCGCTACTATGAACAACTGAACGAGATGGCTACGGTGGCCTGACTCAAACAAAACAGCCTCCGGGATTCCCGGCGCGGTTCAAATATGCCGATTGGAAACGATGCAGGGTGAACCTCGACTATCACATCGAGGCCGACAAGCATTTCTATTCCGTGCCGTATCGCCTGCTGCGCCAGGAGGTCGAGGCGCGGATCACCGCCAGGACAGTGGAAGTGTTCCATCGCGGCAAACTCGTCGCCACCCATCAACGCAGCAACCGCCGCTATTATCCGACCACGGTGGCCGAACACATGCCGAGTTCGCATCGCCGTTACCGCGATTGGACCCATGAGCGCATCCAGCGCGAAGCTGCTGCAATCGGCGATGACACCGCGGCCCTGGTCGAGCTGATCCTGCGCTCACGGCCGCATCCGGAACAAGGCTTCCGCTCCTGCATCGGTATTCTTCGGCTTGCCAAGCAATACAACGCCGAACGCCTCGATGCCGCCTGCGCGCGGGCGCTGGGTCTTGGCACGCGCTCCTACAGCTCGGTGGCGGCAATTCTGAAGAATGCTCGGGAAAGGAAGGTCGCGAGCCCGTCTCAACCCGAACAACCCAGCCTGTTCCACGAGAATATCCGTGGCCCCGGCTATTATCATTGACCCGGCTCTTATCGTCGAAAGGAACCAACACGATGTTGATCCATCCCATGGTGGAACGCCTGCGCGGCCTGGGCTTGGCGGCGATGGCCGATGCCTTCACCGAGATGCAGCACCAGTCGGCGACCGACGACCTGCCGCGCGAGGACTGGCTCGGCCTGATGATCGACCGCGAGGTCACCGCGCGCGACAATGCCCGCACTTCCCGTCGGCTGCGCCTTGCGAAATTGCGGCAGGCTGCGGCAGTCGAGGATGTCGACCTGCGCACACCACGTGGTCTCGACCGCGGCTTGTTCCAGTCGCTGACCACCTGTCGGTGGATCCGAGAGGGCCAGCACGTGCTGATCAGCGGTCCGACCGGTGTAGGCAAATCATGGATCGCTTGCGCTTTGGGCAACAAGGCATGCCGTGAGGGCGTCTCTGTCCTATACCGGCGCGCCCCGCGCCTGTTTGCCGATATCGCCACGGCACGCGGCGAAGGCAGGCTCGCGAGGCTGATGACCACCCTCGAACGCACCCGCCTGCTGATCATCGATGATTGGGGACCCGAGCCCCTGACCGCCGAACAGCGCCGCGACCTGCTCGAGATCGCCGATGATCGCGACGGCAAGGGCGCCCTGCTGATCACCAGCCAGGTTCCTATCGGGCGCTGGCACGAAATCATCGGCGATCCAACCCTGGGCGATGCCATCCTCGACCGCATCGTTCACCGCGCCCACCGCATCGAATTGAAAGGAGAAAGCCTTCGAAAACGCCAGACCCTCACGCCTTCATCTGACTTGACGAACACCGGAAAGAAATGACATCTGTTCAACCGTCAGTGGTAGCCCACAACACCACGTCATGCCGTTCCCCATGCCAACCTCAGGCATGGGGAACATCATGATCGCGATCAACGGAATACGCAACCGTGCCGCACTTCACCGAATCCTTGGCGCATGACACGTTGAACCTACCCTCTCTTCTTCGGCGACAATTTTGTTTTGTTTGCCTTGTTCTTCTTCGCCGTGAGCCACCATTTAATCGGCTGCGGCTCAGGCTGGCGCGGGGCCATGGGCTTGGCGCGGGATCGGGGGGAAGGAATCGCTGACGCCGCCATGACACTGGATGATTTGTCGGGCGTCGCAGCTTTTGCCGGCATAGGACGTTCGACATTCTCTTGGCCGGTCAGCTTGGCACGCGCGATCTGGCCCGCTCCAATTTTCCCGCTCGCGCATTTTTTTTCCGAGCGCTTGATGGTTGCGCGCGCCGGCTTTGTCTTCTTGATACTGGCCGGCTCTGGCACCCTCCGAGCGCGTGCCTTGCCCATCGGCTTTTTCTTCCCCTCCATCGTCTTCGTCAATTCCGGCGCGGCGATATCAATCCCGAAAAGTGCTGCCATGTCTTCAGTCTGGAGAACACGGCCCGCCTCCGGTGCAGCCTTCGATGCTGGTAGCGCCTCGCCAATATCCGCCACGAGGTCGTTCTCGTCCACCGCGCGCAGACGAAACAATAAATCCGGGCGCTCATCAAGCCGCGCGCCAACGCCATAGAGCGTCGCTGCCACATGCTTGCACATCACCGCATAGTCGGGACAGCTACACACAAAGCGGATTTCCCCGGGCTTTGGGAACAATCCGTTGTCCTGCCGGCAGAGGCGCGCCATCACTCCCTTGGAAAAGCGCCCTTGCAGTAGTTCCACAACGGAGTCGATCTGTCCCGCGCAATCGCGGCGGATCGACCGCCATGCTTTCTCGTTCACCGCTTCTATCGTCACCTTCACGCGATAAATCTCAGAGCCGATGACCAGAGCCCGCACTTCGCCCGGGGCAATTTGCAGATCGATCACCGAGCCGTTACGGACATAGGCGCGCCCACGTGGCAGGCGGTTGTCATAGTCACGATAGGCCTCCAGATTGTCGGACCACGCTTTGCCCCAAAAGGTCTTCGTGATCGCGCGGCCATCAATCCGCACTGGGGCAAGGCTCTCGCCCTTCTTGCTGAGCTTTTCCGCCGCGCGCTCGGCCTTCATGCGCCGCTCAGCCACCGGAACATACCGCGGCCACCCTCGATGATAACGCGACATATGGGTCAATCCCTCAGCGTGGCGTTGAGATCGAGCGCCACCAATTGCAGAATATCCTGATCATTCATTTCCGTCAGATCAATCTCGCCGCCGCCGGAGAGCAGTTCTGCCGCAAGCGCTTTTTTTGATTCGATCAACGTATCAATTCGTTCCTCGACGGTGCCTCGGCAAAGAAATTTGTGCACCAGCACGTTCGCCTTTTGGCCGATACGATAGGCCCGATCAGTCGCCTGGTTTTCCACCGCCGGGTTCCACCAGCGATCAAAATGCACGACATGCGAGGCCGCCGTCAGCGTCAGCCCCGTCCCGCCCGCCTTGAGCGAGAGGACAAAGAACGGCGCGTTTTCATCATCCTGAAAGCGCCGCACCAGAGCTTGACGATTCTTCACCGCCGTTGCGCCATGCAGGACAAGCCCCATGCGGCCGAACACCGTGCCGAGAAAGGCCGCGAGCGGTTCGCATAGTTCGCGGAACTGCGTGAACACCAGCATCTTCTCCTGGCGCGCCGCCACCACCTCGGCGATCTCGCGGAGCCGAATGAATTTGCCGCTCTCCTCTGCTTCAAAGCTGCCATCTCCGAGCCATTGCGTGGGATGGTTGCAGATCTGCTTGAGCCGCATCAGCATCGCCAACACCACGCCCTTGCGCCGGATACCCTCGGCCGTCTCGAGGCTGCGGGCCAGTTCTTCCACCGCCTGCGCATAGAGCGCTGCTTGCTTGCGGCTCAGATGGCAATGCACGCGGAGTTCCGTCTTGTCCGGCAAATCCTGGATGATCGCCTTGTCGGTTTTCATCCGGCGCAGAATATACGGGCGCACCAGTTCGCGGAGCGGACCGTAGGGATTGTCCTCGCGCTTCGTAAGATTTTTGGCGTAGCGCCCAAATTGCTTGCCGTTGCCGAGAAGGCCGGGGTTGAGAAAATCAAATATCGACCAGAGATCCCCAAGGCTGTTTTCGACCGGCGTGCCGGTCAGCGCGATCCGCGCCTCGGCACGCAGCGCCTTCACCGCGCGCGTCTGCTTGGCCGCCGGGTTCTTGATCGCCTGCGCCTCATCGAGAACGACAAAACGCCAGGCAATCTCGCGCAGCGGGGCGAGGCGCAAAACCGTGCCATAGCTGGTGATGACGAGATCGCACCCGGCCACATCCTCGGGCGCGAAAAGCCGCATCGCCGCGGCCCCCGTGGTTGCGGGATGAAGGAGGTTAACCCTCAGGTCCGGGGCAAATTTCTCGACCTCGGCGACCCAGTTCGCGAGCAGCGAAGCCGGCGCCACGAGCAGGCTCGGGTGCGACGTGGGCGAACGGGTTTTCCTCGTGAGCAGCAGCGCCAGCACTTGGATGGTTTTGCCCAAGCCCATATCGTCGGCAAGACAGGCGCCGAGGCCCAGCCCGGTGAGCAAATGGAGCCAGCCGAGCCCGACCCGCTGATAGGGCCGCAGCGTGCCGCGCAGCAGCGGACCGGGATCGACGCCCGTCTCACCCGGCGCGCGCAGTGCCCGCAGCGTCTCCGCGAGCCAAGGTCCGGCTACGACCTCCGACCAGTCGTGATCGACGCCGTCATGCGCTGTCGCCGTAGCCCCGACACCGACGCCCGCCAGCATCCGCATCGCCTCGGCGAAACTCAGCCCCTCTCGCTTCGCGAGCGTCTCCGCCGCGCGGAACTGCGCCATCGTGCGCGCCAGGCGCTCGCGATCCACCTCCACCCATTGCCCACGCAGCAACACCAGCCCGTCGGTTCCGGCAAGCAGGTTCCGCACCTCCTCCTCCGTCAGCGCTTCGCCCCCGAGCGTCACCGCGAGGTGAAAATCGAGCAGCCCATCGAGGCCAAGCGCGGCGGGCGCGCGGGCGCCGATCGTCGCGCTGACACGCGGGCGCGCCGGGCGGTTGGCGGGCCACGTGGCCGGCATACGCACGACCACGCCGGCGTTTTCAAGGTCTTCGGCGCTTGCGAGAAACTGCGCGGCTTCACGCGATGACCAGCGCAGTGGATAAAAAATCTCTCCCTTCTCGACCAGCGGCTTGAGCCAGACGCATCGTTCCGCCGCGCGCTGCACAGGCAGCAACAGCGAAAGCAGCTTCTCGCGCTGGCTCTTGCCGGTGTAGTCGCGCAAGGCCTGGCCGAGCGGCAGGTGCTGCGCCTTGCCTTGCGTCGAGAGCCGGCTCGTGTAGGTCGCCATGAAGGCGAACGGCGCCTCGGTATCCCGGCGATTTTCGGCGAGATTGAAATGCACCCGCCCGAGCAGGTTCCAGGCTGGGTTGAGCGCTTTCAGGAAAGACCCGAGATCGGCCTTCGCCGCCGTCAGGGATTCCGCCAGCGCCGCGCCGATTTCCAGCCAGAGCGCGCGCAGGATATCCGGCGTCAGATACTCCGCCCCCACCATCAGCGGCGCCGAGAGCACGAGGGTTGCAAGCTCGCCCGCGTCTGGCGGGGGCACCTCCGCAAGGCGCTGTTCCGCAGCTTCGGGCCCGTCAAGGCCGGCGGTATGCAAGCGGAGTGCCGTAATGTAGCGCGCGGCGAAATTGCGCCACCAGCCGAAGACCGCCGGCATCGCCTGCCCCACCTCCGCCGCGCCCAGTCGCAACAACCCCGCCCCGCTGCCCCGCGCGAACGCGGCGCCGAGCCGCTCCGCCAAAGCCGCCTCGAACGCCGGCGCCCGCGCATCTTCCTCGGCGAGAAGCCGCCCGTGCGGGGTCAGACGCAAACTCAGCGCTGAAAGAGAAGCATCATTGCCGTCCATGCGGACTACTGTAAACGCCGTAGACGGCCAATTGGAACCCGAGGGAGATTGGATCCAGCTTTCAGGCCGCGGTGTTTCTTGGTACATTTCTGACGTCTGGATCTCATGATGTATCGGCTTAAAAGCCAATCGGTGCCAGAGCGCCCCGGAAATCGCGAGTTTCTTGTGCGACGCTCATCGAGATCATGTTGCCACGTTATCCCAAAACGGGTTCCACGGGCAGATTATCGATGAGCCGCACCGCGCCCAGCCAGGCCGCCACAAGCAGCCGCGCCGGACGAGAAACCCGCTGCAAAGGCAGCAATGTCTCGGCGTCGCGCAGTTCCAGATAATCGATCTTGCTAAAGCGCGCGGCGGCCAGTTTTGCCATCGCCCGCTCTAGAATGGCCCCGGCGGGGGCGCCCTCGGCCAGTGCCGCCGCTGTCTCGCTCAGCGTCCGGTACAGTTCCGAAGCGTCCGCGCGTTCCTCGGCGGTCAGGTATTTATTGCGCGACGACATCGCCAAGCCGTCGGCTTCGCGCACCGTGGGAACGCCTACCACCCGCACCGGAATATCGAGGTCTCGCGTGAGACGGCGAATGACCTGGAGTTGCTGATAATCCTTCTCGCCGAAGATCGCGAAGTCGGGCTGCACCTGGAGAAGAAGTTTGGTCACCACCAGCGCCACACCGCCGAACATCTGTGGTCGAAAGGCCCCGCACAGGCCTTCCGCCGGGCCACCCAGCGTGATCGCCGTGCAAAAACCTTCAGGATACATCTCGCCAACCGTGGGAGCATAAAGCAACCCGCATCCCACGCTGGCAAGCTTCCCGGCATCGCCGGCCTCATCGCGCGGATAGCGATCAAAATCTTCCTGGGGCGCAAACTGGGTCGGGTTGACGAACACGCTGGCAACCACTCGGTCGGCTAATTCCAGGCCGCGCCGGACCAGGGCCAAATGCCCCTCGTGCAAAGCGCCCATCGTCGGCACCAAAGCGATGCTAGCCCCAGCTTGACGCCAGGCAGCAACCCCGGCCCGAAGTTCAGCGACGGAGCGAGCGATGGGTAACGCAACCATGTGAGAAGTTCCTCCATGAATGGCCCCGTGCAAATGACCGATATCGTGTCTCCGCTCAACCGGGCGAGCACGCTCGCCATGTTCACCACGATGAGCGCGGGAACCTTCACCCTGCCGCCACAGCGTTTTAGAAATCGAGATCGACGTAATGGGCGGGCGGCGTGATGCCTGGAATGCGGTCGGCGAGCAAGGCGCGGAAGCTCGGCCGGCTTTTCATCCGGGCGTACCACTCCCGGGCCGGTGCGGAGAGGCTCCAATCGACCTCGCCGGCGAAATCGAGCGCCGAGAAATGCGCGCTCGCGGCGAAATCAGCGAGCGAAATGGTGCTGCCGGCAAGAAATTTGCGGGTCTCCGCGAGCCAGCCGAGATAGCGCAGATGCTCGCGCAGGCTGGCGTAGCCGGCGCGCAGGAGGCCGGCATCCGGTTGGCCGCGCCCGGCGAGGCGCTTGAGCAATTTTTCCTCGAGCAGCATGCGCGTGACATCGGCGGCAAAGCGGCCGTCGAACCATGCGGTAAGGCGCCGCACCTCGACCCGTTCGGCCAGTGTGCGGCCCATCAGCGAGGTATCGGGATAGGCCTCGTCGAGATATTCCGCGATCACCCCTGAATCCGGCACGACCAGGCCATTGTCCTCGATCAGCGTCGGCACCGTGCCGGCTGGGTTGAGCGCCAGATATTCCGCCCGCCGCTCCCAGGGTTTTTCCAGGCGGAGATCGAAAGCGAGCCGCTTCTCGGCCAGCACCAGGCGGATCTTGCGAGAATAGGGGCAGATGGGGTGGTGATAGAGGATTCGCATCGCTGGCTTTATGGCATCGCCGCGCCGTTTCGCCAATCGCGTCGGCTTCGGGTCAGATCGGAAAAGTGACGCGCGCGCGCAGTCCGCCCGCCGGGCTGGTGGCGAGTGTGATATCGCCGCCATGGGCGCGCACGATGTCGCGCGCGATGGTGAGGCCGAGCCCGGTGCCGCCGGCCGCCCCGCTCTCGAAAGGGCGAAACACACTCTCGCGCCGTGGCGCGGGAATCCCCGGTCCGTCGTCATCGACCGTCACCACCACCCGCCCGCCCTGGCTTGCCGCCCCCAGGGTGATGTGGCGGGCGTGGCGGCGGGCATTGTCGATCAGGTTGGTGATGGCGCGGCGCGCGGCGTCGGGGCGCAAATGGACGATGAGGCCGGGGGGGCTGCGGCATTCAGCGGGAAGCGAAAGCTTGACCAAGGCGCCAGCCCGGCGCGCGCCGGCGGTAATTTCCTCAAGCATTTGCGCCAGATCGGTGGGCTGCGCCTGCTCGCTCCCCTCGCCGCGGGCAAAAGCGAGATAGCCGCCGATCATCCGCTCCATCTCCTCGACATCGGCGGTCATCTCGGCGACATCCCCGGCAAGCTCGGCGCGCGCTGGCAACATCGCCAACGCGAGGCGCAGCCGGGTGAGCGGCGTGCGCAGATCGTGCGAGACCCCGGCCAGCATCTCGGTGCGCTGGCTGAGAAAGCGGCGGATGCGTTCCTGCATGCGGTTGAAGGCGGTCGCCGCCTGGCGCACTTCGAGCGCGCCCTCGGGTTTGATCGGTCCCTGATCGCGCCCCATCCCGAAAGCCTCGGCGGCGCGGGCGAGGCGGCGGATGGCGCGCACCTGGTTGCGCATGAAAAGCGCCGCGATCACGAACAGCAGGATCGAGGTGCCGACCAGCCATAACACGAAAAGATAAATGGTGCTGGTATAGAGCCGCTTGCGCGGCGCCTCGACTTCCAGCACGCCGCCCCAGAACTGCACATCGACCAGCACCGATTGCGGATCGGAGGTCCAGTCCATGCGGAAGGGCAGCCCGACCTTCTCCTGGAGCGATTCCGCGAGATCGTCATCCATGGGCCCCGGGATGTTGCGGCTTTTATGGCTTGAGAGCGTCGCACCGGGGCGGATGCGGATGGCGAGTTCGAACTGGCGTCGCGCTTCATCGAGGATCCATTGCTGATCGGCCGGGTCGGGCGCGCGGCGCAGGAGGTCGAGGGTGAAGCCGATTTCACCCGCGATCGCTGCGGCAAAGCGGCGCGAGACCAGTTCCAGATGCGTGCCGTAGAAAATCTGCAGCGCGACTGCCTGCACCAGGATCAGCGGCAGCAGGATGATCAGCAAGCTGCGCCCGAGCAGCGAACGCGGCAGTGCCTGCTTGACGAGACGGGCCGGTGCCAGGGCGGAAAGCGTCATCTCAGGGCCTGAAAGTCTACTGAATTTGAAAAAAGCATGTCCTTTAAGAACATTGGTTATTTCCGATCGATTCCAGGGCGTGAGGGCACTTTTTCAAACGCTCAGGCGCCCGGCTTCAACACATAGCCGCGGCCGCGCACGGTGTGCAAAAACCGCGGCTCGCGCGGATCGGGCTCGATCTTGCGCCGCAAGCGGGTCACCTGGACGTCGATGGCGCGCTCGCTGGTATCGTCCATGCCGAGGGCAGCGGCGATTTCTTCCCGCGACGCCACGGCGTTGGGACGCTTGGCGAGTGCCGTGAGCAGCGCGAGTTCCCCGCCTGTCAGCCGCACCACCCCGCCCGGCCCGCGCAATTCACCGCGCTCGGCATCGAACACCGCGCCGCCGAGCACCACCGGCCCCGCCGCTTGCGCCGGGGGTGCCGCGCGGCGGAGGATGGCGCGGATCCGCAGCACCAGCTCGTCGGGGGCGAAGGGTTTGGGCAGATAGTCGTCGGCGCCGGCCTCGAAGCCAGCGATGCGATCCTCCGGGGCGCCGCGCGCGGTGAGCAGCAGCACCGGCGTCGCCGCCCGCTCGCGGCGCAGCGCGGCGATGAAATCGAGCCCCGATTCACCGGGCATCATGACGTCGAGCACCATCAGATCGGGCTGCACGAAGCGCAGCTTGTCGCGCGCCTCAATCGCCGTCTCGGCGGTGGTGACGCGAAAGCCACGCTCGGCGAGAAAGCGCTGGAGCAGGGCGCGCAGCCGGGCATCGTCATCGACGATGAGAATATGGGCTTCCTCGGCCATCGCTTCCGCCATGTTTTGCTCCCGGCCGAATTTCACCTGGTGTCCCGTCGGCGAAATTCCTAGGCGAAGTTCCGCGTCATCGGGCCAGGTGCTTGCTTCAGGTGCCGTCCGGGCGCGGCGGGCGGGTCTGCGCCTCGCTCCGCGCGATATAAGCCCGCGCCGCCTCGCTCATGACGCCGCGCAGCACCCGTCGGAAGCCATCGACCGCGGCGCCGCCGGCCTCGCGATAGGCGCGCACGAGTCGCTCGCGCTGGCGCTCGAAGAGGTTGCGCTCCAGCGCCGCGCCCGCTTCGGTGAGGTGGAGCAGGCGCTGGCGGCGATCGCTCCGCCCCGGCTCCTGGCGAACGTAGCCCGCCGAAATCAGCGGCGTCAGCACCCGCGCCAGGCTCTGCTTGGTGATCTGCAGGATGGCGAGCAGCTCGCCGACGCTGATCCCGGCATTGCGGCCGATGAAATGCAGTGCCCGATGATGCGCCCGCCCGAGACCGAGTTCGGCAAGGAATACGTCGGCCGCGGCCGTGAGGTCGCGATAGGCGAAAAACAGCATATCCTGGGTGAGCCGGATCTGCTCTTCACGCAGGAACAGCAGATTGGCGCCGGCCGAAGGATTGGCCTTGGCCTCGCCGGGGCGCGGCGGTGTGAGCGTGTTCAGCGGATCGGGCATCTCCAGCCTTCCTGTCCTCGGCGCGGCATTTTCGCTTGCACCCCGGCCGCGCCGCGAGCTTGGGGTGGGCTGATCCAACGCACGCTATCACCGGACCTATTTAGCGCCCCACGCGGAGCGCGAAAATACTCCTGCCTCAGAGTGCGAATTCCGCCGCCAGCAGGGCATAGGAACGCTGCCGCGCCACTGGCTCGGCGATGGTCGAGAGCACCACGATCTCCGTCACGCCATGCTGTTCGGCGAGGCCACGAATCTGCGCCCCGACACGCTCCGCCGGACCATAAAAAGCGCGCTCCTTGAGCTGCGCGATGTGCGCCTGCTCGGCCTCGGTATAGGGATAGGCGGCGGCTTCCTCGGGCGTCGGCAGGGGCAGGAAGACGCCCCGATCGCGCCCGAGCCGCCACAGCGCGCGCGAGGCGAAAAGCCGCTCCGCCTCCGCCATGTCGGGCGCGGCGAGCGCCCAGACGCCGATCGCGGCATGCGGCGCCGGATGCGTCGGGCTCGGGCGATAGCCCGCGCGATAGAGCGCCAGAGCCTCGGTGGTGCCGCGCCCATCGGTAATGAAATGGGCAAAGCAGAAGGGCAGGCCGAAATAGGCCGCGACCTGCGCGCCATAATCGGAACTACCGAGCACCCAGACCTCCGGCGCCCCCGGCCCGGCGGGCTGCGCCGTGACGGCGCGGAAGGGGTGGTTTTCCGCGAGCGGCGCGCCGCGCACCCAGGCGAGTAGGTCGCGGATTTGCGCGGGAAACTGCTCGGCCGCAGTCTCGGCGAGCGGGTTGAGGGCGAAAGCCGTCCGTCCGTCCGAACCCGGCGCGCGCCCGACCCCGAGATCGATCCGCCCCGGCGCGATCGCCTCCAACACGCGGAACTGCTCGGCCACTTTCAACGCCGAATAATGCGGGAGCATGACCCCGGCGCTGCCGACACGGATGCGCGTCGTCGTCGCGGCGATGGCGGCGATCAGCACCTCCGGGGCTGTGCCAGCTTGGCTCGCTGAATTGTGATGCTCGGCGAGCCAGTAGCGGGCATAGCCTAACCCCTCACAATGCCGTGCCAGCGCCAGGCTCTCGCGGATCGCCTCGCCCGGCAGGTGCCCCGAGACCACACTCGATTGGTCGAGCACCGAAAGTTTGATCATGTTTTCTCCATGAAATCAGCCATCTCCAAACAACGCCCGCACGACAAGGGAGAGCGCGCCGCCGGCCAGAAAACCGACCAGCGTGCCATTGATGCGAATATATTGCAGATCCTTGCCGATACGGAGTTCCAGGCGCGCCGTCAGCGTCGCACTATCCCAGCCGCCGATGACGGCGGCGATGAAGCGGGAGAGCTGTACCCGCGCCGAGGGCAGAAGAGCAGCGATCGCCCGCTCGGCGGCGCGCTGCACGCTGGCCCGGGTGGCCGGGTCGGACGCCAGCTTGCCGCCGAGAGCACCGAGCGCCTCGGCAAGAAAATTAATGCTGCGCCCAGAGGGGTTGACGGCGTCAGCCTCCAGCGCCAGGCGGAGCCGGACCCAAATGTCCCAGAGCCAGGCCTGCAGCGTCGGGTGCGCGAGAACCCGGCGAAACGCCAAGCCGATCTCGGCGGCGCGCGCCGGATCGGCCTCCAAGGCCGCCACCTCGCGGCGGATCCACTCATCGAAGGCGAGGCGGAGATCGGAGCCGTCCGGTCCCATCCGGTCGAGTTCGGCATTCATCGCCACCAGCACCTTGCGCGCAATCGAGGCGCCGAGCGCCCAGCCGATCAGCCGCCCGCCCTGCTCGCGCACCCGCTCCTCGATCGCCTGGCGCAGCAATTCCTCACGGGCATTAATAGTGGCCTTGAACTGCTCAAGGACAAACCCGAAGACTTCCTGATGCCGCCCGCCCTCGATCAGGGTGCGCAGCACGCGGGAGAGCAGACCCGGCCCGGCATTGCCGATCAGGCGCGGCACCAAGCGGCCGAGCAGGCGGCGGGCGCGGCCGTCCTCGATGGTTGCGAGCAGGCGCGGCAGGAGCCCGGCAAGCCAAAATGCCGCCGGGCGCGTCGCGGCGGGATCGGCGAGGAAGCTGGCGAAAATGCCGGGCAGATCGAGCCGGCCGATGAGACGGGCGACCTCGGCCTCGGTGAACACATGATTGGCGACAAAATTGCCAAGCGCCTGGCCGAGCCGCGCTTTCTCGCGCGGTAGGATGGCGGTGTGCGGGATCGGCAGGCCGAGCGGCCGGCGGAACAGCGCGGTGATGGCGAACCAGTCGGCGAGCCCGCCGACCAGGCCAGCCTTGGCTCCGGCGTCGAGGAGCTGGCGCCAGAAGCCCATGCCCGGCAGCGCGTGGTTGCCGAGCACCAGGACCGCCATCACCAGCAGCAGCAGGGTGGCTGCGGCGCGATGGCGGCGGAGCGTCCGTCGTGCCGCGGCGTCAGGGTCAAGCGGGGTCATCAAGCCGGCAACCCTAAGCACGCGCGTGCCGGCGCGCAAAACAAAGACCAGGGTAGCATTAGAAGTTTATTCACCTAAACACCGGTAGACGATGGCGGAGGCCCTCCCATGAACCCTTTCCCAACGCCCCGTTCCGAGCGCCCGGCCTGCCTTGCCGCTTCCTCCCGGCAGGGTTTGGGGCGTCTCGTCGCCGTGGCCGGTGGCATGAAGCGGCGGGCGGGACGCATCGCCGCCGCACCGGTCGAGGAGGTTCTGGAGGCCCTCGGGGAAGGGGCATTGCTGCTCGATCCTGGGCGTGGTCTGGCGCGCGCCAACGACGCGGCGGGACGGCTGCTCGGCTGGCCGGGCAAACCGCCGCGCCGCGGCACCGGACTTGCCGCCTTGCTCCGCCGCGCTGCGCGGCTCGATGCCGCGCAGCGTCGCAGGATTCTCGCCTGCGCCACGACGCTGCAGGGCGCCGCCGATGCCGCCGAATGCGAGGCCGGCGGCCTGATTCTGCGCTTCCGGCGGCTGGCCAGCGGGCAGACGCTGATCGTGCTCGCTGCCACCGCGGGGGATGAGCAGGCGCCGCGCGACCCGCTCACTGGGCTTGCCAATCGCCGCGCCTTCCACACCTCTCTCACCGCGGCCCTGGCCCGGCCCGGCGCGTCGCCCGTTCTGCTGCTGCTCGATCTCGATCGTTTCAAGCATATTAACGATTCGCTCGGCCATCCTGTGGGTGACGCGCTGCTGCGCCTGGTTGCCGAGCGGCTGCGCGGCAGGCTGCGCGCCGAAGATCTGCTGGCGCGGATCGGCGGCGACGAGTTCGCCATCCTGCTGGAGCACGCGGACGGCGTCGCAGGCCTTGCCGAGCGGCTGGTCGAACTGCTCGGCCGACCCTATCTGGTCGAGGGCCATCTCGCCAATATCGGCGTCAGCATCGGCATCGCGCTCGCCCCGACTGACGCGGGCGATCCCGAAACCCTGCTGCGCCGCGCCGATCTTGCGCTCTATGAGGCCAAGGCCGAAGGGCGGCGGGGTTTCCGCTTTTTCCGCCCCGACATGGACATCCGCGCCCAGGCGCGCCGCACGCTGGAGACCGATCTTCGCCGTGCCGTGGCGCTTGATCAATTTACCCTCCACTATCAGCCACAGCTCGATCTCGCCTCCGGTCGGCTGGTTGGTTTCGAAGCGCTGCTGCGCTGGGCGCATCCGACGCGCGGCATGGTCTCACCCGGCGAATTCGTCCCGCTGGCCGAGGAAATCGGCCTCATCATACCGATCGGCGCCTGGGTGCTGCGCGAGGCCTGCCGCGAGGCGCTGCGCTGGCCGGAAGACATCACCATCGCCGTTAACGTCTCGCCGCTGCAATTCGAGGATGGGCCGGGGCTGATCCGCGCGGTTCAAGGCGCGCTCGCCGCCTCCGGCCTGCCGGGATGCCGGCTCGAGATCGAGATCACCGAGGGCGTTCTGCTGCATGACCGCAAGGAGACGCTGGAAACCCTTCATCGTCTCCGTGCCATGGGGGTCCATATCGCCATGGACGATTTCGGCACCGGCTACTCCTCGCTCAGCCAGTTGCGCAGCTTCCCCTTCGACAAAATCAAGATCGACCGCTCTTTTGCCACCCAGATCGAGGCCGAGGGCGGCAGCGGCAAGGCGCTGGTGCGCGCCATCACGGCGATCGGGGCGAGCCTCGGCATGACCGTCACCGTCGAAGGGGTGGAGACCGACGTCCAGGCCCGTTTTGTCGATGACAGCGGCGGCCATCAGATCCAGGGCTATCTGGTCAGCCGGCCGATCCCGCCCGAGTTCATCCGCGCCCTTCTCGCCCGCCATAATCCGCATCCCGGCGGGCCACCTCACGCTGGCGGGCAGCCTCACACTGGCGAGTTGGGCAAAAAATCCTCCCTTCAGGACAATCTTGGAAGCCGGGCATGACACCGGAACTCCATCGCGTGATCTATTGCAGCCGTGGCGATATCGCCCGCGACCCCTCGCGGGCGCGGGGGGAATTGCAGCGCATTCTCGCCATCTCGCGCAAGAACAACGCCGCCGCCGGGCTGAGCGGCGCCCTGATCTTCGCCAGCGGCAATTTCGCCCAGGTACTGGAAGGGCCGCGCGCCGCGCTTGAGGCACGGTTCGAGCGCATCCAGGGCGATCCGCGCCATCGCGACATCAAGGTGCTTGAATTCACGGCGGTCACGGCGCGCGAATTTCCCGATTGGTCGATGGCCTTTGCCGGAGATCTCACGGCGGATCAGCAGGACCCGCTCGCCTTCGTGGTCTTCGCGGGCGCCTACGCCCACCGCGCCTCGGGCTCCAGCGCCGCGGTGCTCGGCTTGCTGCACGGGCTTGTGCAGCGCGAAGATATCTGGTCGTTCGCCTGAACCGGCGCTGGAAAAGGCCAGGGTAAGGCGAGGGTTCACAAAATTGCGCGGCACGCCCCCGCGCGCAGCGCGGCGTTTCCGCCCGGCCTGGCGGAGTGGCAGAAAAAATCTATTTTTGTCCGTATCCTCGTGTTCATTTGTGAGCAGCGCGGCGGCGCCCTATCATGATTGTCTAAAATGCTGCCCAACGATAGAAGATGGGGAACCGACGGAATGAAACACACCGCGATCACCCTCGATGACAAATACGCCGTCGAGATCGAGGAGGTTCATCTCACCGGCACCCAGGCGCTGGTCCGCCTGCCATTGCTCCAGCACACGCTCGACCGCGCTTCGGGGCGCAATACCGCCGGTTTCATCTCCGGCTATCGCGGCTCGCCGCTCGGCGGGCTCGATATCCAGCTTTTTGCCGCCAAGAAGCATCTCGAAGAGCATCATATCCATTTTCAGCCCGGCCTGAACGAGGAAGCCGCCGCCACCGCCGTCTGGGGCTCGCAGCAGGTGCCGTTGCTGCAAGAGGCGAAGTATGATGGCGTTTTTGCCCTCTGGTATGGCAAGGGGCCGGGGGTCGATCGCTCGGGCGATGCCTTGAAGCATGCCAATTTCGCCGGCACCTCGCCCAATGGCGGCGTGCTGCTCTGCGCCGGCGATGACCACGCCTGCAAATCCTCGACCGTGCCGCATCAGAGCGAACCCGCCTTCATCGCCGCCCTGATCCCCGTTTTGGTGCCCGCCGGCGTCGAGGATATCATCACGCTCGGCCTGCATGGCTGGGCGATGTCGCGCTACTCCGGGCTCTATACCGGCTTCAAGACAGTCGCCGACGTGGTCGAGACCTCGACGACCATCGCCTTCGATCTCCACGGCTTCCGTCCGGTGTTGCCGCCGCGCGCACCGGAGGCGCGGCATTTCATCCGCCTCCACGACGCGCCCCTGGAGATGGAGCACCGCATCCACGCCTTCGGCCTGCCCTCGGTGCGCGATTATGTCCGCGCCAACGGGCTCGACCGGGTGTTGCGGCGCGATAAAAACGCCCGCCTCGGCATTATCACGGCGGGCAAATCGAGCCGTGATCTCGCTGAAGCGCTCGCCGATCTCGGCCTGGAGGGGGCGGATGCCGGGCTTGCCGTGCTCAAGCTGGCGCTCACCTGGCCGATCGTGCCCGAGACCATCCGCGATTTTTCCCAAGGTCTCGATGAAATCCTGATCGTCGAGGAAAAGCAGCCGATCATCGAGAACCAGGTCAAGGAGATCCTCTACGGCTCGGCCAACGCGCCGCGCATCACCGGCAAGCATGATGCCGCCGGGGAGTGGCTGCTGCGCGCTTCCAGCGAACTTTCCGCCGACGATATCGCCCGCGCGCTCGTGCGCCGCCTAGGCCCCGCGGCCGAGACCGAGACCGTGCGCGCGCGGCTCGCCACGCTCGCCACCAAAGAGGCGGCGCTCAAATCGCTCGATCCGACAGTGGTGCGAAAACCCTATTTCTGCTCCGGCTGCCCGCACAACACCTCGACCAAGGTGATCGACGGCAGCCGCGCGTTGGCTGGCATCGGCTGTCATTTCATGGCGATGTGGATGGATCGCCACACCGATACTTATTCCCAGATGGGCGGCGAGGGCGTGGCCTGGATCGGCCAAGCGCCGTTCACCGAGGAAAAGCACGTCTTCGTCAATATTGGCGACGGCACCTATATCCATTCCGGGATCCTGGCCATCCGCGCCGCCGTCGCCGCCGGCGTCAACGCCACCTACAAGGTGCTGTTCAACGATGCCGTGGCGATGACCGGCGGGCAGCATCTCGATGGCATCTTCACCCCTGCCCGGATCACCCGCCAACTCGCCGCCGAAGGTGTCCGGCGCATTGACGTGGTGACCGACGAGCCCGAAAAATACGCGGCCGTCACCGATCTCGCCCCCGGCGTTCAGGTGCATCACCGTCGCGATCTCCCCGAAGTGGAGCGCGCGTTGCGCGACACGCCGGGTGTTACCGCGATCGTCTATGACCAGACCTGCGCCTCGGAAAAACGCCGCCGGCGCAAGCGCGGCCTGATGGCCGATCCGGCGAAGCGCGCCTTCATCAATGCCCGCGTCTGCGAGGGCTGCGGCGATTGCTCGGTGGCCTCGAACTGCCTCTCGGTGGTGCCGCGCGATACCGAATGGGGGGTCAAGCGCGAAATCAACCAATCCTCCTGCAACAAGGATTTTTCCTGCGTCGAGGGATTCTGCCCGAGTTTCGTGACGGTGCATGGCGGCACCCTGCGCCGCGCCGCTCCCGCCGCCGCCCATCCCTTCACCGATCTCCCCACGCCCAGCCTGCCGCCGCTCGATCGCGCCTATGGGATTCTCGTGGCCGGCGTCGGCGGCACCGGGGTTGTCACCATAGGGGCGCTGCTCGGCACGGCGGCGCATATCGAGGGCAAGGCGGCGAGCGTGCTCGACCAGATGGGGCTTGCGCAAAAAGGCGGCGGCGTCTGGAGTCACATCAAGATCGCGCAAACGCCGGCGGCGCTGCACGCGCTCCGCATCGCGGAGGCCAGCGCCGATCTGCTGCTCGCCTGCGATCTCGTGGTCGGCGCCGGCACCGAAGCGTTGGCCACTGCGGTTGCCGGGCGGACGCGGGCGGTGGTCAACACGCATGAGACCATCACCGCTGATTTCGTGCTCAGTCCCGGCACCCGCCTGGATGTCTCGCCGCTCGAGGCAACGATTGCCAAGGTGGTGGGAGCGGGGGCGCTCGATCTGCTGGAGGCGACGGCGCTTGCCACGGCACTCATCGGCGACGCCATCGCGACCAATCTGTTCATGCTCGGCTACGCCTATCAGCGCGGCCTGGTGCCAATCGGTCACGCGGCGATCGAACAGGCGATCGTCCTCAACGGCACCGCCGTCGAGGCCAACAAGGCGGCCTTCAACTGGGGTCGCTCGGCGGCCGTCGATCTGCCCCGCGTGCGCGAATTAGCCGGGGTCAGCGCTGCCCCGTCCGCGCCCGAAAATCTCGACGCCCTGATCGAGCGATCGGCGGGCGAACTGGTGCGCTATCAGGGGCGCCGTCTCGCCCAGCGCTATCGCAAGCGCATCGCTCTCCTTCGCGCGCGCGAGCAGGAAACGACTGGCGCCACCGTGCTGACCGAGGCGGCGGCGCGGAATTATTTCAGACTGCTTGCCTATAAGGACGAATACGAGGTTGCCCGTCTCCCCGCCGCCAC
>JAKCCP010000320.1 GCA_021841985.1 Pseudomonadota bacterium
GAGGCCGGAAACAATTCTCCATTGATCGCACCGTCGTCCGCGGCGGCGAAGACACGCTCTCGAAGATCCTGCGAATAGGATTTGCCACGCCGCCAAAGCCTCCGTCCCTCCGGCTACCCGGCGGCGATGTCCGATTCATAGTGGAGAAAACGCCACTGCCGAGAGACACGATCGGTTCTGGTGCTCGTGTCGGATAAATATCTCCCGCACGCTGCCACCACGTCCTCGGGTGTAATCAACTGCATACAGAGATTGTTGCCACCGCAGGGCGGCACCGCCACGTGATGAACACAGGGGCTGCACAGAACCGGATGATAGAGGATGATTTTACGCTCCGGTGGTCCGAGATGCGCATTGTGATTGGGATGTACCGGACCAAAGAGGCCAACCACCCTGGCCCCGAGAGCGAGCGCGAGATGCAGCGGCCCACTATCATTGCTAAGCACGCAATCGGCGCGGGTGATCAGCGCCATGAGGCTGCCAAGCGTGGTCAAGCCAGCGAAATTCCTCACCGCGTTCCCTGGCGTCGTGACCATCTGGTGGAGCTTGCCAACATAATCCCGTTCCGATGAAGACCCGATCAGCGCCACGCGAAGCCGAGGAACGTGGTCAAGCAAAACGCTGATCGCCTCGGCGTAGGAGGCGAGCGGCCAGCGCCGAACATAGGCCGTTGCCGAGGCATTGGGATTGACGACAAGCAAGCGATCGCGCCCGGAAAGCCAGCCGTGCAGAAGCGCATGCGCTTGGTCCTCGTCGGCGCGGCCGATCAAAAGCGCGTGATGTGGCTCGGATGGCGGATGGGTCGCTCCCACGAGACGCGCCATTTCGAGATAGAGTTGCTCGACCGGGGCGAAGGGATTGGCGAAAACCCCGTGGCCGTCGCGTGGGATCGTCTCGCGCGCGCGGAAAAAACTAAGCCGACGCTGCGCGCCGCTCAGTCGCGCCAAGGTTCTTCCAAGGCCACGATGGGTATGGATCTGCAGATCGAAAAACATGGCAGGTTTTTCTCTCCGTAACGCGCGCCCGAGGCGAAGCGTTCGGATGAAGGGAAAACCGTTCGGCTCCAGGATTAAAATTCGATCGGCGAGATTCATGCGCTCGACCAGGTCGGCGTTGGAGGCGGACGTGATGTAGATGATCTGACGTTTGTTGCCGAAACGATCGCGCAGTGCCTGTAAAAATGGCCGCGTCGTCAGGACACTTCCGAGACCACCCCATTTCAGTACGCAGAGCGGCGGCGCCGCGCGACGAGCGGAAACATGGCGTTTTCGCGCAAAATCGATGCTCATGCCGTCAATATGTTCATATTGCGAGACTTGGGAGCCGACATGACAATTAACACCGGAAAAATATGGGAGTTCCCCGTATATCTGTTGAGCAAAGATATTTCATGAAATTTTTTGTAACACCGGAAAATGCGATGCATTCGTGTTTTATCAAAATTCTCGATATAATCTGATGCTTTCCGGACGCACCAAAAAAAACATGTTACAGCGGCGCGCAGAGAGGCTCAAACATCCGTGAGCGCGCGGTCTCGTGAGGAAAAAGCGGCGCCGAACAGGGCGACGTAGACGGCTTGCAACGCCGCCGCCAGCAGGAACGGCGCGGCAAGATCGTTCGCCGCGATCCAGTCTCCGGCCATGAGCGGGCCGAGGCCACGCGGCAGGGCCAGCGCGGCGGTGCCGAGGCCGCCGGCGAGGCCGCGTCTGCCGGCCCCGACCAGGGTCATCATGACCGCTTCCATCGCGCCGGTCGCGCCGCGCTCGATCGCGAAACGCAAAATCCAGACCATGGCGGCGAGCGGAAACGCCGGCAGGAAGGGAAAGCCGAGCAGCAGCACGGCGCCGAACCCTTGGAGGAAAACGAAGCTGCGCGCGGCGCCGAATCTCCTTGCGAGTTCCCCGGTCACGGCCGCCGAGAGCGCCGCGGCAAAATAGGCGGCGGCGAGCACCGGCGCGATCTGCATTGGGTTGAGATGGAATTTCACCGCGAACCAGTAGGCGATCAGCGGTCCGGAAAGCCCGAGCGAGACGCCGCTGAACAGGCTGATCAGACCAAGCTGCCAGAGCCGCCGGCGTTCGTCATGGGCGAGCGGCGGGAGCGGTGGTGGGCTCGCGGCACGGCGCTCCGGCGGACGGCGCTCCGGCGTTGTCGCGAGCAATCCGGCGATCACCAAGGCGAGGACGCCGCCGGCCAGGAAAAGCGGCCGGTAGCCGCTGGCGCCGGGCAATGCGCGGGGCCAGAGCGCGGGCGCGATGGCAAGCAGCGCCCCCAACCCCATGCCGAGGAATCCCGCCGCCGTATTCACGCTATACGCGGCGCCGCGTCGCGCCGCCGGGATGACGCCGGCAAGCCAGTTCAGTTCGACGGGCACGAAGCAGCCCGGCGCGCCGTTGGCGCCGCGGCCAAATCCCGCGAACACGGCGGCGCCGGCGATCACTGCCGGGCGGGCGCTCCAGGCCACGGCGAAGAAGGCCAGCGCGACCGCGACCTCGTAGCCGATGAGCAGGCGCTTGCAGCCGAAGCGGTCGCTCGCCGGGCCGACCAAAAGACTGAGGCCGGCGCCGAGCACGAAACTTCCCGCCAGCACAGCGCCGATGCTGGTTCCCGTCCAATGCAGGCGCCGAAGATAGAGCGTGAAATCGACGACCAGGCAGCCCTGCGCCAGGCTGCGCAGGAAACGTGCCGCGAACAGCCGCCAAGCGGGTGACGGCCAGGCGGCGACGAGACGCCAGCCCCATCCGTGACCGTCCCACGTGACTACGGCCCTCACGATGGCGCGACGAGTGGTGTCTCGTCGTGTTCAGTCGTCATCGCCAAAGCGTCGCGGATAATAATAGACCGGCGGCGGATAGGCGACCGGCGGTGGCGGTGCGTAAACCGGCGGTGGGGCGTAAACCACTGGCGGCGGTGCGCCGTAGGGAGTGCCATAGCCCGGACCACCCCAGTGTTCATGCCATTGGTGCCAATCGTGCTCGCCCCAGCCGCCATCATGCCAGCCGCCATCATGCCAATCATCGGCCGAGGCGGTGCCGAGGCTGCCGAAGATGATCAGGAAGGCAAGAAAAGATGGCCTTAACGTCATGTGATGGAATCCTGGGTGATAGGGCGGGCACGCGAAGATACGGCAACGCCAGTGAGCCAAACACAGGGTGAACCGAACATGGGGCTTTGCCTTGCCCGCCACCTTAGCGGAAGGATATCATGCCGCGGATGACAAAATGTAACCGCGCGGCGTGTTGAGGCTCCATGATCACTGAAATGGGATAGAGTTCGCGGAAACTCGTCGAAGGAGTTTGCAACATGTCACGTAGCCTCTTGATTTCCGTACTTCTCGGGGCTGTCTCTGTCGGAATCGCCGGGTGTGACGATGACGATTATTATCGTCATGCCTATTATCCGCCGCCACCACCGGTCGTGGTCCAGGCGCCGGCGGTGGCGTCGCCTCCCGCCTATTACGCCCAGCCCCCGGCCT
>JAKCCP010000184.1 GCA_021841985.1 Pseudomonadota bacterium
GATCTCACCGAACCCAGCCCCGTTCTCGCCCGCGCCGTCGAGTATCACGGCTTCGTCTATACCTCCGGCGTGCTCGCGCGCGATCTCGGCAAGGACATCAGGGGCCAGACCGCCGAGGTCTTGGCCGAGATCGACGCGACGCTGGAAATCCACGGCACCGACAAGACGCGCCTCTTGCAGGCGCAGATCTGGCTCAAGCACATCGGCGACCGCGCGGCGATGAACGAAATGTGGTCGGCCTGGCTGCCCGCCGACGGGGCGCCGGTCAGGGCCTGTGTCGAGGCGGCGCTGGCCGACCCGCGCGCCCTGGTTGAAATCATGGTGGTCGCTTGCAAATAGGGCGCGCAGCCTTCCCAGCCGGCGCGCGCCGTGCCGTGGCTTCGTCCGAGTCGGGCTTCAGAGGGCCGGAAATAGGATTTTTGTCACAATACGCGCTGTTATACACAGGGGGAAATCGTATTATTGCGCAAGATTGCAAACCCAGCGCGGTTTTCGCATTGTCGCGACCGCAACCCTGATGTTACCTTTCGGAATGGATTTGCCATTTCGAGGGGGGAGTTCCATGCCAGCTCGGCGACGTGGCGGCGCTTTTTGTCTTTTGGGTTCGTTGTTCCTGTTCGGAATGCCGATATCTCTGCACGCCCAGCAGACGAGCCCTTCACCAGACACGCATAAGCCCTCGCCACGCCATGTCGCCTCCTCTCAGACACGACGGCACGGTCGCGCTGGGCACCATGTCACGCCGCATGAGTTGGCGGTCGGGCATCGCGGAAATAAATCCTATTTCCAGCGCACCTCCTATCACGCCTCAACCCATGCCTCGTCGCATGTGATCCAATGCGTGCCGTTTGCCCGCGCGGCGTCGGGGATCGATCTGCGCGGCGATGCCTTGACCTGGTGGGACAAGGCCGCCGGCGTCTATGCCCGCGGCAGCCGGCCCGAACCCGGCAGCGTGCTCGCCTTCCGCGCCAATCGCGCCATGCGGCTCGGCCATGTCGCGGTGGTGAAAAAAGTCATCAACTCCCGCGAGATCGAGATCGATCAAGCCCATTGGGGCCAGAACCGCGTCAGCCGCAACATCGCGGTGATCGACGTCTCGCCGGCGAATGACTGGACGGCGGTCCGTGTGGCGCTCGACAACCAGGGCAAATTCGGCAGCATCTATCCGACCCACGGCTTCATCTATGATCGCCAGATCGGCGAAAACTTCGCCGCCGCGGGTGAGCCCCGCGCGCTCCCGCTCAACCCGGCGCCGCGCGATCTCCGCACGCCCGCCGAGCAGCGCGCGATCCCGGTCCTGACCTCGATCCCGGTGGCCGACGAAGTGGCCGAGGCCCCGGCTTACGGCGATCTCGCCGCCGACGCGCCGGAACGCAGTCTGCGCTGAGTTTCCCCGCTCCGACACCCGCCCGACAACCAGGAAAAACGGCGCCGCGGTTTGGCGCCGTTTTCGTTGGGGCTGGCGCCGCCGCTACATTCCGCTCGGGTAGTTCGGGCCGCCACCGCCCTCAGGGGTGAACCAATCGATGTTCTGGGTCGGATCCTTGATGTCGCAGGTCTTGCAGTGGACGCAGTTCTGCGCGTTGATCTGGAGCCGCGGCGCGCCCTCCTCGACCCCGACCGCCTCATAGACGCCGGCCGGGCAATACCGGCTCTCGGGGGCAGCGAAACGCTGCCAATTGACCTCCCGCCAACGCGCCGCGGCGCGCAGCCGGAGATGCGCCGGCTGATCTTCCTCGTGGTTGGTATTGCTGATGAAGACGGACGCCAGGCGATCGAAGGTGAGCTTCCCGTCCGGCTTCGGATAGTCGATGCGCGGCGCCTGATCGGCGGGGAGCAGCGTCGTGTGGTCGGGGTGGGGATGATGCAGCGTCCACGGCGCCCGGCCGCGCAGCACATAGGTATCGAGCGCCGCGTTGACGAGCCCGCCCCAGAGGCCGAAGCGGGCGAAGCCGGGGCGGATATTGCGTGCCTGGCGCAATTCGTCCCACAGCCAGCTCGCGCGGAGCCGCTCGGGATAGGCGCCGAGCGCGGCGGGGCGGTCGCCGGCCAGCGCCTCGGCCAGTGCCTCGGCCGCCACCATGCCGGATTTCATCGCCATATGCGTGCCCTTGATCTTGGGCACGTTCAGGAAACCGGCACTGTCACCGATCAGGATCCCGCCCGGGAAGACGAGCTTGGGTAGCGATTGCAGCCCCCCCTCGACCAGCGCCCGCGCGCCATAGCTGATCCGCCGCCCGCCGGCGAACTGGCCGGAGAGCGCGGGATGGGTCTTGAGCCGCTGCATCTCCTCGAACGGCGACAGCCAGGGATTGCGATAATCGAGCCCGACGACGAAGCCGTAGGAAATGAAATTGCCGCCGAAATGATAGAGGAACGAGCCGCCATAGCTCCGCCGGTCGAGCGGCCAGCCGATGGTGTGGGTGATCTCGCCGGGGCGGTGATTTTCCGCCGGCACCTCCCATAGCTCCTTGACCCCGATCGCGAAGGTCGGCGGATCGGCGCCCTCGTCGAGGCCGAAGCGGGCGATCGCCTGTTTGCTGAGCGAGCCGCGGCAGCCCTCGGCGAGCACGGTATAGGGGGCGCGGAGTTCCATCCCCGGCTGGTAATTCGGCCCTTTTTCCCCGGATCTGGTGACGCCCATGTCGCCGGTGACGATGCCGGCGATGCGCCCCTCCTCCTCGATCAGAGCGGCGGCGGGAAAACCGGGATAGATCTCGACCCCGAGCGCCTCGGCGCGGGCCGCGAGCCAGCGGCAGAGATCGCCGAGGCTCGCGACGTAATTGCCGGCATTATGCATCTGCGGCGGCGTCGGCAGACGCTGGGCCCGGCGCGCGGTGAGGAACAGGAAACGATCGGCGCCGGCCGGCGTGGTCAGCGGCGCGCCCTCTTCCTGCCAATCGGGGATCAGCTCGGCGAGCGCCCGCGGCTCGATCACCGCGCCGGAGAGGATATGGGCGCCGATTTCGCTGCCTTTTTCGACCACGCAAATCGCCATCTCGGGGGCGAGCTGCTTGAGGCGGATCGCCGCCGCCAATCCGGCCGGGCCGCCGCCTGCGATGACGACGTCGAAATCCATTCTCTCGCGTGCGACAATTTCCTCACCCATACGTCATTTTCCTTTCTGCATGGGGAAGTGTAGCCGATCGCCGCTGGTTGTGCAAAATGCGGGGGATGGATCCTCGAACGGCGCTGACCGCCGCGCTGCGGCTGCATCTCGAATGGGGCGCCGATGAGGCGCTGGCCGAGACGCCCATCGACCACCTCGCCGCGCCCCCGGCCTCACCCCCGGCCGCGCCCCGGGCCGCGTCCCCCGCGGCCGCGCGGCTTGCGGTGTCCGCGAGTGGCACTTTGCCGCCGCCAGCCGCGCGGGCCGCGTCCCTCGCCGCCGCCTGTCACTCGCTCGACGCCTTGCGCGCCGCCCTCGCCGCCTTCGATGGTTGCGGCTTGAGCGAAACCGCGACCCATCTCGT
>JAKCCP010000375.1 GCA_021841985.1 Pseudomonadota bacterium
CACTGATCAGGCAGTAGACGAGAACGAGTTCTATCATCATCATCTCCCATGATTCCGTTGCGGCTCCCCGCGCGTCCGCCACGGCAATCGCGGGGGAAGAAAATCACTCAGCAAACGAGATGCAAGCAAACATGATGCCAAACACCCGCGCCGCCGGCCTGCTGGCCCTGCTCCTCGCCTTCCCCCTCGCCGCGCCCGGCATTGCTTGGGGGCAATCGAGCGCCGCCCCGCCCGCGCCGCTCAGCCCGGCGCAGATCGCGCTCTTCGAGACGCCGCATCTGCAAAACATCGACCATCCCGAGACTCTCCTCTACCATTTCGTCCGACAGGGGCCAGACGGGTTCGCCGATCAGGTGGGCGAACAGATCAAGCTCATCCATCCAGATGGCGGCAAATACGTGATGTTCAATTTCCTGAGCGGTCCGCGACACGTTTTTTATCCCGCGCTTGACGGGTTTCACGGCAATCCGCTGGTGATGGTGTTCCTCGAACACGACGTGAACGAGATGCGGGATGCGACCGGCATCGCCGCCGCCTACTACCGCAACCATATCCGCGCCGCCTTCATCGACAAGGCGAGCGTGAGCCCGGTGAGCGTTACCCTCGCCGGGCGGACCATCGCGGCGCGGGAGATCACGCTTCGCCCCTTTACCGATGACGACCGCCTCACCCATTTGCCCCAGATCCGGGGCAAGACCTACCGCTTCGTCGTCAGCCCGGAGGTTCCCGGCGGGGTCTATGAAATGGCCGCCGAGGAAGCCGCCGATCCCGCTTCCGGCGCGCCGGCGTGCAGCGAGACCATGACCTTCGAGAAGATCGAAGCGACGCCGGCCATCGCGCCGGCTGGGGAGGCCAAGCCATGATCCGGCTGCTCCTGCTGGCCGCCCTGGCCCTGGGCGGCCTCACCCTCGCCGCGCGCGCCGAGGAGGATCACACGCCAGCGCATGACTACCCGACCGACGCCCGCGCCGATTACGTCATCGGCTGTCTCGCCGCCAACGGCTTCAACCATGATCTTCTCGAAAAATGCTCCTGCGGCATCGACACCATCGCCGACATGATGAGCTATGACGATTACGAAAAAGCCGAGACCATTCTCAGCATGCAGCAAGGCGTGCATGGGCCGCAGGGCGCAATTTTCCGTGACACCCCGATCGCCCATGAGGAACTCGACCTTCTGCACCGCGCCGAGGCCGAGGTGAATTTGCGCTGCAAGTAGGTGCGGAACGGAAAAACTCGATCCGGCGCCGCCTGGCCAGGGATGACATCGTCCGGCTGATCCTCGACGGCATGGCGGTCAAGGTCTGGCTCGATCGGAAGTCATTGAGCTGCCTTTTGCTCCAGGCAAGAGACACGCGGCCAGTCCGGCTTGAGCGACCAGTGGAACACGCACGCCCCGCGCGGCTCGGCCCACCAGCCGGGGCGAAGCGCGGGGGCGGTGGCCTGCGGCCAAAGCTCAGCATCGAACGCCTCGACCCCCGGCATCAACAAATCGGCCCAGTCGCGATAGAGGGCGAGCAGGCGATCGGCGGCGGCGCGCGTGCCGAAGCCGATCAGCTCGGCGCCATTGCACACCGCGAGCGAGCGGGCTGCGGTATCGACGATCCCGAATCCCGCGACATCGAAGATACCGCCGGCGCCGCCGGCAAGCTGCGGATTGGTGGGCACACCCGCGTCTTCCCGGCGAAACACCACGAAACGTGGCTCGCGCTTGGTGAGAAAGGAGCGCAATGCCATTGTCGCCGACGCCAGCGGCATGACCCCATAGCCCGGCTGGCCGAAGGTGAGAGGAAGACGCAGGGTTTCCTCGAATGCGACCTCCTGCCAGAGCGGTAGGGCGGGGAGCGAGACGGGCGCATCATCGGCCTGGGCGAGACCCCCGCTCGGATAGATGAAGTTGCACGACAGCGCCGCCTCGGCACGAAAGCCACCCGCTTCCATCCGCCGCAAGGCGAGTGCGTCGTTGCCGATCCCCTTGATTTGAAACGGTGCGACCAGCAGCCCGCCGGGCGTGACCGCGGTAAAATAAGCCTCGGGAAGTTCGCGGATACCGGTGGTGAAAATGATGCGATCGAACGGGCCGGCGGCGGCGAGCCCTTGGCTCCCGTCGGCCGCGATCACGCGCGCGTTTGCGATCCCCGCGGCGGCCAGCGACTGCCGGCTCTGTTCGACGAGTTCGGGAAGGATCTCGATACCGGTCGCGATCCCCTCGGGACCGATGGCGCGCGCGATCAGCCCGAGCATCCAGCCGCAGCCCGAGCCGATCTCCAACACCCTCTGGCCGGGCTGGAGATCGAGGAGTTCGAGTAAATGCAGCACGATGGAGGGTTGCGAATTGGTCGAGGCGAGCGGCGCGCCGGTAGCGTCGACATGGCCGAGCGGGGCGTCGCGATAGATCGCGAGGAGATGAAGATCGGTCGGGCCGGCGGCAAGATCTCGGGTATCGGCTCCAGCCTGGGGGATGTAACGGCGGACGAAAAAATGGCGCGGGCAGGCCAGAACCGCCGCGCGCAAGGCCGGCCGCAGCCCGCCGGACAGACCATGGGCGCGAACCCGCGCCTCCGTCTCGGCGAGGAATTGCCGCAAGATCGCGGTAAGCTTGTCGTTTCTGCCAGGGACTGGGCTGTCCTGGGCGTGGGCGAGGCTGTGCATGATCGGCGCGCGCCTTTTTTCCAGTTGCGAGGGAAGAGTTAAAGCAGGGGAAGCTTACTGATTGGTGAGTCACGCAGGCCGAGCGCCAGAGGTGGTTGGCCTCTCAGTCTGGCCAAACCCCATGGGCGGAAGAATCTGGCGGATATCCAGCAGCGCATCGGCCGATCGATAGAGAAGAGCCACGGCATCGGGCAGCACTATGGGATCACCGTGACCCCGGATGAAACCGGAACCAGGGCCGCGTCGATCACCTGGATCAAGATTTCACGCGAGGCTTCGCCGTTGACACATCCCGGGGCCTATTGTCTGCGCAGCAACGAAACCACCTGGGACGCCGTACCCAACCAGCGGCATATAGTCCCGCTCATCTTTATGTGTCTGTCGTCTCAATGTGTCTGTCGTCTCAGCCTCGCGCTTTTCCGCGAGCGACAGGAGGAGCACCTCGTCCCGTGGTAGACCACCTTGCCGGCCTGGCGAGCGTCTGTCAGGTTGTTGAAATGACTGAGAAACCCCGCAGCCGCGAAAATCGCGCCGTCGTCCTGTGCCGCGCCGTCCATGATCGTCCTCCGCGAAGCAAATTGAGGACACGCATGGGTCCAGCGCTTCAGCGATTTGTCACGGACTCCTTCACCCGATTGCCCTGACATCGCGTGGCGCGATCCTGGCGCTGGGCGGCAGGGTCAGATATGTTTATCTCGATATATCGCATCGGGGGAAAAAATGGCCGCATTGCCGCGCCGGATGCTGCTCAAGACCTGTGGCGTGGCCGCGGTTCTGCCGGCCAAGCGCGCCGGAGCCGAGGAGCGGACGCCGGTGGTCGCGGCGGCGGCGGATTTGACCTATGCCCTGCCCGAGATCGCCGCCGCTTTCGCCCGCGCGCAGGGGCACATCGTGAAATTGGTGTTCGGTTCCTCGGGAAATTTTGCGGCGCAAATCACGAACGGGGCGCCGTTCGAGGTTTTTCTCTCGGCCGATGAGGATTACGTCGCGGCCCTCGCCGGCGAGGGCCGCACCGATGGCGAGGGCGTACTGTATGCCGAGGGCCGCATCGGGCTTTTTGTCCGCGGTGGTGCCGGCTTTGCCGCCGATCCCGCGCTCCAGGGGCTGGCCACAGCGCTGCGCAGGGGGAAATTGAAAAAATTCGCTATCGCCAATCCCGCTCATGCACCCTATGGCCGGGCGGCGCAGGCAGCGCTTGAACATGGCGGGCTGTGGGGGGCCATGAGACCCCATCTCGTGCTCGGGGAAAATGTCGCGCAGGCAGCGCAATTCGTGCTGTCCGGCGCTGCCCAGGCCGGCATCATCCCGCTCTCGCTCGCGCGCGCGCCGGTTTTCGCAGGTGCAGGCGATTTCGCGCTGATCGCCGCCTCCTGGCACCCTCCGCTCCGCCAGCGCATGGTGCTGCTCAAGAGCGCGGGAGCAGTGGCGCGCGCCTTCTATGCCTATCTCCAGGGGCCGGAGGCGCGCGCTGTTTTCCGGCGCTTCGGCTTCGTGCTGCCCGGCGAGGCGGCGGCGGACGGCTGAGAGTTTGATAAAAATGCCCTCTTGCCCGTAAATCGACAGGAAAACCCATGCCTCGAGAGGGTATTCTTTTTCCAGTTCGACTGATTTTCAGGCGCTGAGAGCGGACGCGGTGGACTGGAGCGCTTTCGCCCTTTCGCTCAAACTCGCCAGCGCCACCTCGGCGATCTTGCTGCCGCTCGGCCTGATGCTCGGCCGGGTGCTGGCGTGGAAGCGGTTTCGTGGCAAAGGCGTGGCCGAGGCGCTGCTCGCGCTGCCGCTTGTGCTGCCGCCGAGCGTGCTCGGCTATTTTCTTCTCGTCGCGTTCGGCGGGGCCTCGCCGCTCGGGCGCGCCTGGCAGGCGCTGACTGGGGGGCCGCTCGCTTTCACTTTCAGCGGCCTGCTGATCGCCTCGCTCATCGTCAATCTGCCCTTCGCGGTGCAGCCGATCACTCGCGCGCTCGCCGCGATCGGGCCGGAAATCCGTGAAGCCGCCTGGGTGAGCGGGCTCACGCGCGGCGCCGCGCTGTGGCGCATCGAGCTGCCGCTCGCCTGGCCCGGCGTGCTCCAGGCCTTGGTGCTGACCTTCGCCCACACCCTGGGCGAGTTCGGCGTGGTGCTAATGGTGGGGGGCAATATTCCCGGCGAGACGCGCACCATCTCGCTTGCCATCTATGATCGGGCGCAAGCTTTCGATGCCCAGGGCGCGGCGACGATGTCGCTGGTGCTGCTTGGCTTCTCGCTGGCTGCCCTGGTGGCCGCGCAACTGCTTACCGGGCGGATCGGCAGCCGACATGAGGGTTGAGGGCGGTGCGGGGGAGGGGCTCGATGCCCAGCTGGCGCAGACCGGGCCGATCCCGCTCGATGCCCAGATCAAGGTCGGACGCGGCGAACTGCTCGCCCTCGTCGGTCCCTCGGGCAGCGGCAAGACCACTATTCTCCGTGCTCTCGCCGGGCTCTATCGGCCGCGCGCCGGGCTGATCCGTTGCGGTGGTGAGACCTGGTTCGATGCGGCGCGCGGCATCGATCTCGCGCCGCAGCGCCGCCGCGTCGGGCTGGTTTTTCAGCATTACGCGCTGTTTCCCCACCTTAGCGCACTCGGCAATGTGCGCGCGGCACTCAGCCATCTGCCGCGCCCGGAGCGTACCCCGCGCGCCGCGGCCCTGCTCGGGCGCGTCGGCCTCGCGGGGCTTGCCGATCGCCTGCCCTCGGCGCTCTCGGGGGGCGAGCAGCAGCGCATAGCGCTCGCCCGCGCGCTCGCCCGCGAGCCCGCCGCCTTGCTACTCGATGAACCCTTCGCCGCGCTCGATACCCGCACACGGCGCCGGCTGCGCCGCGAACTCGCGACGTTGCATCAGGCGCTGCCCATTCCGATTATTCTGGTGACGCATGATCTGGAGGAAGCGGCGGCACTCGGCCAGCGCCTCTGCGTGATCGAGGCTGGGCGCACGCTGCAAAGCGGTACGCCGCGAGAGGTCATGAACCGACCCGCGACGCTCGCGATCGCCCGCCTGCTCGATGCGCAGAATCTGTTCCTGGGCGAGGTTCTGGGCCGCCGCGATGACGTACCAGGCCTTGCGCTGGGCTGGCGCGGGCGGGTGCTACGGGCGGAAGGCGGCGGCGATTTTGTTCCCGGCGAGCGCATCGCCTGGACAGTACCGCCCGGCGCGATCGCACTCTCACCCGATCGCGCGGAGGCGGAAAACGCGGTTGCCGGGACGATCGCCGAGGTCGCGGTGCTGCCCGGCATCGTGCGTGTCGTTTTCCTGGCCGACGCCGACCCGGATTCCGCCTTCGTCTTCCCGCTCGCCCCCGGCGCCACGCCGCCGAACCCCGGAGCACCCGCGACAATCACCTTCGCGCCCGCGATGGTGCATGTCATGAAGAGAGGCTAAGTGCCGAAAGGTCCGGCGCTGGTCCAGCGTCCTTCCACAGCGATCAGGAGAGCACTTCGACACGATCGTTCTGCCCGGCCGGCGCGGTGTCGTATCGTCAGGCGCGCATCCTGACTTTTCCCGTCTATCGCATGCTGAGAAAGACGCGCTGATCCGGGCGCTCTGGGAGGCCTTGCGAGTGGCGGCGTGGCAGAACGCGGAGCTTGGCGGCGCGGCTTGCCGAGCTGCCGAGGCGCCGGATCATTCGAGCCTGCCGCCATCGCGCGGGCAGAAGCCCAGCCGGCTGGAGAACGTGCCGCGCGACAGGGCATCCAATGCCCACGCCGCCATCAAAAACACCACCGCCGCTCCCGCAGCCCTACAGAGTTGAGCAGGTAAAAAAATTAGAAAAGAGATGAATTTATCTCACGACCTCGAGCCGCGACGGTATGGCAGGCTATCGGGTAGGCCATTGCTTCCATGAAGTGGAGAATTTTCAAATTAAATCAATAAATAACGAAAACGATGGCTCCCGGAGTAGGACTCGAACCTACGACCCAGCGGTTAACAGCCGCTTGCTCTACCGACTGAGCTATCCGGGAACAGAGCCCCTCCTATAGCCGAGGCGGCGCCGCTTCGCAAATCCCCTTTGCTCTGGAGTTGACGTGCGCCGATCTAGCGCGGGCGGGCGGAATGTGTATGCTGCCGCGGTCAAATTGGGCGAGAGTGGCGGAATGGTAGACGCACGCGACTCAAAATCGCGCGCCGCAAGGCATGGGGGTTCGAGTCCCCCCTCTCGCACCAGCCAGGGGGCCGGGCGGCGGTACCGAGCGAGCTCCGCGCGAGGCTTTGCGTGATGGTCGAGATCATTGAACGCAAGCGGCTACCCTGGCATTTGCGTTGGCGCTATGGGCTGATCGCGGCCTCAATCGTGCTGTTCGCGCTATCGGCTTTGGGGGGGGTGATTGGCCTGCCCCGGCTGTTGCTCGCGTTCATCTGGACGCCGCTGCCGTTTTGCCTGGCGGGGCTGTTGGCGACGTTTCTTTGAGAGAATGCGGCCACATAGTCCATGAGCGATTTTTTTCAAAACATCGATTTTTTCTGCCGCAATATCTTGAGCCTCGAAAATTTCGCCGCGCGGGCGACGCCTGGGGAAATGCAGGAAAAACTCAATGAAATTCTCAGCGCATATAGGCAGATGGCGGGGCTTTCGACGACTTTAGAATATGGGTTTTTTTCGATTCTTGATAATGTGCCGGCGATCCATCGCGAATTGTGCCTGGTCCGCTGCGATGGCGACAGCGCCCGATTGCTCTTCCATCCGGATTGGCGGGGCCATTATTCGGTTTGCAGCATGGCGCGACGAAGCGCCGTGATCCTGCATCTGATCGATCGGATGGGGCGCTGGCCGCAGGCGGTGCAAGGCGAGTTCATTTGCGAACTTGGCGACAATGGCGGGTTCCCGGCCGTCGCCTTCTCCTCGCGCAGCGAGAGGGCATGCCTTGTGCCCGACCCCGACTTTTTTGAATCCCATGGCTATGACCTGCTCCGCCGCGATATTGAAGCGCAGTTTGTGCCCTGGGACTTGCGGCAGGAGGATGTGTTCTGGCGCGGCACCACCACCGGCGTGCGGCGTTTCGCGCCGCCAGCGCCTGACGCGCCAGACGATTTCCGCTGGCTTCAGCGCCTTGCACTGTGCCAGGCAGCCCGCCAGTCACCCTTACGGGCGTATTACGACATCGGCGTGGCTGGCATCGTCCACATCGATGAGCCGCATCTGCGGGCACGAATCAAAGCAGCAGATTTTCTCCGTCCGCCCGTGCCGCGGCTGGAATTCATGCGCCACAAGGCAGTGATTGTCGTCGACGGGCATGCCAATGCCTGGAGCGCGCTCTTTGTCGCCTTTCTGATGGGGGTTTGCGTTTTCAAGGTCGAGTCCGAACATGGGTATCGCCAATGGTATTATTCCCATCTGCAACCGTTCGTGCACTATGTGCCGGTAGCGGCCGATCTCTCCGATCTTGACGCAGCGTTCCTGTGGCTGCGCGAGCACGACCGCGACGCCCACGCGATCGGCGAAACCGGACGAGCGTTCGCGCGCGCCATCACCTTCGAGGCCACGCTCGACGACAGCGCCGCGCGCATTGTTCAATGGCTGCCTGACGCCAATTTCTGGCACCGAGCAGGTCCGCCGCCATCCATTCCTTCATCTGCGCCGCCGACAGCGCCACGAACCGGCGCGACACCGCCGACTTCGAGGTGCCACTGCCGGCCGATGCCGGAATGTCCCCCTCCGGCAGCCGCACCGCCCAGCCAAACCGACGGGTCGAGACATTGATCAGCATCAGGTTCATCGCCCAGCGGCCCAGCAGATCTTCCGAACGCGCCGCCTCCCAGCTCGGCAGCGTCATCTCCTGGCCGTTGCGAGCACGCACCCGCGGCCGGTCCAGCGACACCTTGCCGCCATGGAACCCGATCTTGCCCGGCGTCTTGCCCCAACGGTGGCCGGCCTTGCCGTCCTTGTGGCCATAGCGCGGGCCGCACAGATCGTCCGCGTCCTGCCCCATCATCCGGCTCAAGGCGCTCACCCCCGCCGTCAGGCAAAAATACTCGAAACTCGTCCCAACTTGCCGCCAGGCTTCGGCAACCGTCGCCTCTGGCACAGCACTCATTGTCTCGCTACCCTTACCCACGGCGTTGCTCTCCTTTGTGGATCCAGCACCCCGAGCCTACAGCCTCAAGGCGGGCAACGCCGCTCGGAAAGTTTCAACAGACGCCGGGACATCCCCGATCTCGCCCACCTTGGATTTCAGCCGGGCGATTTCGTCATCGCGATCATCCCGCTCGCGTTCCTTCAGGGCCGTCTCAGCGCCTGCAAGCGCCCGCTCGCGTGGGGTGCGGCACGGTTAACTGAGACATCCGGCTGCGCCGATTCCCGTCTGACCGCGAAGACGCACTCCCCTGTGGGCAAGGCTGCCCACAAGCTTCACGGCGCTATAGCAGCCAGAAGAATGGATTCTGAATGCAATTCCGAGGATCATGACAACCAGCAACCGGGAACCAGCCTTAGCTTATTCTTCCCGGGAGACTGCCCAACTCCCCGGCACCGCCGCAGGCAAGCTATTGTAGTATCTCACGCAAATGGCTACAACGAATCTGTCTGCTTCAGCGGGGGTATTTTCAAGACTGCCCTGCCGCGGTTGACTGATTGAGAGGTCGCGGTTCGTGATGGAGAAGGGCTATCCGATCCGGGGCAGAGTGCAATGAGCCAGCTGCAAGGCATCCGCGCCTGCATCTTCGACGCCTACGGCACGATCTTCGACTTCGCCTCCGCCGCAGCGCACTGCACGGATATTCCCGACGATAAGCGTGCCGCGCTGACCAACCTGTGGCGCGATAAGCAGTTACAATACACGTGGCTGCGCTCGCTGCAGGGCCGCTACGCCGACTTCTGGCAGGTGACGGGCGAGGCGCTCGACTTCACGCTTGACAGCCTGGGGATCGCGACGCCTGCCCTGCGGGACCGTCTGATGGACCTCTATCTGACGCTGTCGGCCTTCCCCGAAGTGCCCGGCACGCTGAGGCGCTTGCGAGAAGCCGGTTTCGTCACCGCCATCCTGTCCAACGGCTCGCCGGCGATGCTCGGCGCCGCGGTGCGCGGCGCGGGCTTGCAGGATCTGCTCGATGCGGTGCTGTCAGCCGACGCGGTGCAGGTCTTCAAGACGCATCCGCGCGTTTACGAATATGGCCTGCAACAACTCGGGATGCGGGCGGAGCAGGTTTCGTTCCAGTCGTCCAACGCCTGGGACGCCTTCGCGGCCTCCGCTTATGGGATGCGCGTGGTGTGGTGCAACCGCTACGGCCAGCCGCGCGAGCGGCTGCCGGGCGCGCCGGATCGTGAGGTGCGTAGCCTTGCGGAACTCCCGGCACTCCTTGAGATAACTATCCGACCTTAACCAAGGGAAGAAACTGAACCGCGCCAGGTTTGCCGGAGGTCCTTTGGTTTGAGTTGCCACCGTAGCCATCTCGTTCAGTTGTTCATAGTATGGCGCTTCGGCCACGGCGAGGCGGTTCATGGGGCTTTCGCTACACCCATGAACCGGAACAGCGTCTTGCGTCCGCTCGCGAGGGCGCTCTTGCAAGCCGGGCCGCATCGCGGCCCCTTGCCGCGCGCACGGCGCCAGCGGTAGCAACCATGGACAGCGCGAGCTTGCGGCCTCCGGCACGATCGGAACAGCGATCACGCAGCGATGCGGAAAAACAAAACGTTTCGGTCAGCGGCATGGAATCAGCCGGTGCCACGCGCTGGACGTGCAATCAGGTGACGATCCCGCCGCAGTGGCACGATTGACTTTCCGGCGCAAAGCCGACATGGCGTTGCTACGATGGGGTCGGGGAAAGAGCGATGCACTGTTGGACGTGTGTGAACTTTGACGAAAATGTGCATGGCGAGAGATTTTCCTCAGAATGACTAAAAGAAATACCCCCATGCCCATTCCCTTTGATGCGCGCGAGCGCGATCTGATCCGCCGTGAGTTCGGTATTCATTTCAGTCAGCCGTCGTATCTGGCCGACGGCATCCTGCTCCGCACCTGGCGCGCGGGGCCGGAGAAGGACAAGCCGAAAATACCCCCCGCGGTGCGTAGCATGCTGGCGCGTGGCCTGGTGGAAATCCGCCCCGGCACCTATGGCTGGCGCGCCTTTTTCACAGAGGCGGGGATCGCCGGCGTCAAGGCGCTGCTCGCCGACGGCCGGCGGATGGATGCGAAAACCTACGCGCATCTGCGCGAGGAACTGGGACTGACGGCGTCGGGTGCGACAGCCGCCGATGATCAAGCTGATTTGGCACACAACGAAAGAGAGACATAAATGGCACGAGCAGCAACAACACGGACAACGGCCAAGCGCGGCACGCGCGGCAAGGCGGCGGCCAAGGTGACGGGCCGGGCGAAAGCGGTGAAAAAATCTCCGCCCGCCAAGACCGCGCGCACGATGAAGGCCGCCAAGCCGGCGCGTGTCGCCGGCGCGGGGAAACAGGAACTCACCGGGCGCATCGAGCAACTCGAGCGCAGCACTGCCTCGCTCCGCACCCGGCATTCCGAATTGAAGCGCGCGCTCGCCGACCTCACGGCGCGGCTTGAGGCACGGGAAGGCGCGCCAGCGGCGGCGAGCAAGCCCCCCCGGCGCGGCGGGCGACGCGCGGCGACCCCCGCCGCAGTTACCGACATGCCGGAGGCCGCCGAGAGCGAGCCCGATCTCGAATAGCCCGCGCCGGAGTGCTGGCATGCCCTCGGAAAAATCCCCCGACACGGCGGGCCTGCCGCTCTTCGATCCCGATCCCGCGGAGGGCGAGCGCCTGCTCTGGGTCGAGCGGCTGCGCGCCGCCCTCGAGGCGCGGTCGGCGGCAGCGCTCAGCGTCGCGGAGGCGGCGCTCCGCGCCCTGCCGGCCGATCCGGAAATTCTCCTGCTCGCGGCATTGACCGCACTCGCAACGCGGCGGCCCGAACGCGCGCTTGCCCTGCTCAAGCGCTACGGCAAGCGCTATCTGCCGGGCAAGCCGGTTGCCTTGCTCAAGGCGCTGGCGCTCGGCCTGCAGGGACATTTTGTCCGTGCCTGGAGCCTCCTCGAAGAAGAGGGGCTGACCAGCGAGGATACCGCCGCGCGCTGGTTTGTCGGTTCTCATGGCATGTTCGGCTGGCTCGCCGAGGCTTTGCGCGAAATCCGGGTGGAGCGATTGCGCACCGCGCGGCGATCGCATCCCACGCCCCCCGTGCGCCCGGCGCGGCCACACAAACCTGCTTCACCCGCGCCGAAACCCACTCCCGCGCCGCTCCCGGCGCTGCCCGATCTGCCCCGTCTGGCGGCGCGCCTCGATATCGCCTTCGAGATCGCCGATCCCGCGGCGATCCTGGTGGAGGCCGAAGGCGAGGCCGATGCCGGAACCTGGTTTCGCCTGCGCGAGGAACTCAACCGGCTCAGCCTGTTCGAAGGTTTCGACGAACTGCTCTGCCTGCCGACGCTCCGCGATGTCGAGGCGCACTGGTATCAGATCGAGACGGTGCGCAAGGTGCTCAAGCAATATCGCGGCCGCGTGCTGCTGGCCGACGAGGTCGGGCTCGGCAAGACCATCGAGGCCGGCATGATCCTCAAGGAATACGCGCTGCGCGGCATGGCCGAGCGTATCCTGATCCTCACTCCCGCCGCCCTGGTCGGGCAGTGGCGCGACGAGATGGCGGAAAAATTCGGCCTCGACTGCGCCACCAGCCACGATCCCCTTCTGCGCGAGGATCCGCAGCGGTTCTGGGCAAAGCCGCGCGTCATCACCTCGATCGCGGCAGCGCGGCGCAAGGAGCACGCCGAGACCCTCGCCGGGCTGAGCTATGACGTGGTGGTGGTCGATGAGGCGCACCATCTGCGCGATCAGGCGAGCGCCAGCTACCGGCTGGTCAACAGCCTGCGCAAGCGGTTTCTCCTGCTGCTCTCGGCAACCCCGGTGCAGAACAGCCTGCTCGAACTCTACAACCTGCTGACCCTGCTCAAGCCCGGCATTTTCAAGACCGCCAAGGAATTCCGTGCCCTCTACATGGTGCCGGGCAAGCCGCGCGAGCCGACCAACCGCGCGCGGCTGCGCGATCTGATGCGCGGCGTGATGGTGCGCAATACCCGCGCCCTCGCTTCGTTGCGCCTGCCTCGCCGGCATGCCTCGACCTTGCGTGTCACGCCGGGCGAGGCCGAGGCCGAGGGCTATCGCGCGCTGACCACGCTGGTGCGGGAAGTCGCCGCCGCCGGGCAGCATCGCCTGGCGGTGCAGCATCTGCTGGCGGCGGCGGGATCCTCGCCCGCCGCGGCCGCCGCCGCCGTTCTCCGTTTTGCCGAGCGGAACCCGGACGATGCCCGCTGGCAGGCACTCGGCGAACGTCTCGGCGGCATCGGCATGGGGGCCAAGGAGGCGACGCTGCTGCGTCTTCTGGGCCAGAATCCGGCCGAGAAGAAAATGGTCTTCGTGCATCATCGCGACAGCATGACGCATCTCGCGGAGCGTCTGCAGAGCGAGGGAAGGCCCTTCGCGCGGTTCGACGGCGCGATGTCGGGGCCGGAGAAGGATCGGGCAGTGGCGGCGTTTCGCGACGAGGTGCCGCTGTTGCTGTGCAGCGAGTCGGGCGGCGAGGGGCGCAATCTGCAATTCTGCAACACGCTGATCAATTTCGACATCCCGTGGAACCCGATGGCGATCGAGCAGCGCATCGGGCGCATCGACCGGATCGGCCAGGCCCGCGAAGTGTTCATTTTCAACCTCGCCACCGCCGGCACCATCGAGGACGAAGTGCTGCGCATTCTCGACGAGAAGATCAACATGTTCGAACTGGTGGTGGGCGAGGTCGGCGCCATTCTCGGCGAACTCGACGAACAGCAGGATTTTTCCACCCTGGTTCTCGAAGCCTGGCTGCGCACCACCGAGCCCGACCGCGTGGCCGCCTTCGCCGCGTTGGAAAATCAGATCCTTACGGCGCGGCAACAATATGACGGGGTGAAGGCGCTCGACGAAGCGCTGTTCGGAGATGATCTGGATGCCGCATGAAGGGGGGGCGCCTGAGAAATCTCCATCCGAGGTGAGCCGGCTACAGCGCTTCGCCGGCGCGCTGCTGGCCGAGGCGGGGGCGCTGGTCGAGCCGATCGTGCCCGGTGAGATCGAGATTCTGGCCCCACTTGAGGTGCAGCAGGCCCTGGGGGTTGCGGATCTCTGCCGGCTCGGCTTCGGCGCCACCGTGACGCCGGGGGCGCTCCGTGTCGGGATCGAGAGCGACTGGCTCGATCGCTTCGCCCGCTTGCTCGATAACCGCGGCCGCGCGCGGCGCCGCACCCTCCGCCCGGAATGGCGGGCGCCGGCCGACCCCGAGCGGGTGCTCGGCCACGAATTGATCCTGGATAACGCCACCTTCCGGCTGCTCGGCGTGGCCGCGGCCTGGACGCACTATCTGGTGTTCGCCTTCCGCTACGCCGCGGTCTCGGAGGAAAAGCGCGAGGGCCTGCTCCACCTCGGCCTCAATCTCGCCACCGGCGCGCTGCCGGATGCCGTGCTGGCGGGACTCACGCCGTGGTTGGCCGAGGCCGAGGAGGATGCGCCCGCGCCGCCAGCGGAGGCCATGCCGACGTCGTGGGAGCGCAAGCGTGTGCTGGATGTGCTCGCCCGCGCCCTGCCGCCGCGGCTCGATGCGGCGCTCGCGCCTTTCGTCAAAACCCTCCACCGCCGGCTCGAGCGCGATCAGGACCGCCTGCACGGCTACCATAACGACCTCCATCACGAGGCGCTGCGCCGCGCCGCGCAACTCGCCGCCGACGATCCCGGACAAGCCCGCGAGGCGCAGCGCGGGACGGCGATCGCGCATGAGTATCGCGCCAAACTCGACGATCTCGCCCGCCAATACGCGCTCCGGGTAAGTGTCGCCTGGGTACAGACGCTGGAACTGGTGATGCCGGTGCAGCGGTTTTCGGTGCAGCTCCGCCGGCGCAAGGCGGAACGGACGCTTGAACTCGACTGGAACCCCCTGGCGCGCCGGCTGGAAACCCCGCCCTGCGCGTTCAGCTATGGCTCCGAACGGCCGCGCCTGGTTTGCGACGACGCGCTGCATCTCGTCATCCCCGCCGGGCTCGCGCCCTGCGCGCATTGCGGCAAACCCTTCTGCCGCGCCTGCCACCCGGCACGCTGCCCGAAATGCGACCACGCGGAAGCGAGAACGGCGATGCTGAAAATTTCTCCGCGCGAGCGATCGCCATGACCCGGCCACAGCCATCGCGCGGGAGCGTAGCACACGGGGCGCCGGTGGAGAGCAGAAGAAAAAATCCTGAAAAACCGATGATCGTTCTCGCCCTGCAAGGCGGGGGCGCGCTCGGCGCCTATCACATCGGCGCCTATCAGGCGCTGGCCGAAGCGGGCTTCGAGCCCGACTGGATCGCCGGCATCTCGATCGGGGCGATCAACGGCGCGCTCATCGCCGGCAACCCGCCTGGCGATCGCCTCGCCCGGCTGGAAGCTTTCTGGCGCGACATCACCTGGCCCGCATGGGCCACCATGCCGGCATTCCCCACAGTGATCGCCGATCCCGCCAGCTATGCCGAGGCGCTGCTTCTCGGCCAGCCGAATTTTTTCGCCCCACGACCGCTCAATCCGTTTTTCGCACCCCCCGGCGCGCCATCGGCGACTAGCTTCTACGACACCACACCCTTGCGTCAGACCCTCCTGCGCCTGGTGGATTTTCCCCGGCTCGGCGCCGGGGCGCCACGCTTCACCGTGGGCGCGACCGATGTCGCAAGTGGCGATCGCTCGCGCGGCGATAGCCACGCCATGGCGCTCGGGGTGGAACATGTGCTCGCCAGCGCTTCCCTGCCGCCGGCTTTCCCGGCAACCCGGATCGAGGCGGCATCCTATTGGGACGGCGGCACGGTTGCCAACACGCCGCTCGATGCGGTGCTGAACACGTTTCCCGTGAAGCCCATGCTGGTGTTCGTGCTCGATCTCTGGCGCGGGCAAGGCCGCGTGCCGCAAGACATGCGCGAGGTGCTCTGGCGCATCAAGGAAATCCGCTACGCGAGCCGCACGCGCGCGCAGATCAGCGCGATCGCCACGCGCCTCAACCATCAACGTGCCCTTCAGCTTTTGCACGCCGCCGCGCCGGGGGCGACATTGCCAGCCGGCCAGTTGGCGGCCGGGCGCGTGGACATCGTGCATTTGATTTATGCCGCGAGCGCGGCGGGCATTCCCGAGAATGACGCGGAGTTCTCGCTGTATCAGATCGCGAAACGCCGCCAGGCCGGCTATGCGGACATGCAGGCGGCGCTTGCCGCGGCACCTTGGCGCGCCGCGCCATGGCCATCCCATGTCGCGGCGCGCGTACACCGCTTCGAGGCCGGGCAAGTTGCGACACTGCCCGATCCGCCGCTGTGACCAGCGCCGCGGCGATCGTCCAATTCTTCGTAATACGACCATGACGTCCAGCCGTCTCACGAATGTCAACGCGCCTGCAACTCTCACGCGTCTTTCCGCATCCGAACGATATAGGATATTTTTCTATCTGGGAATTTTGATCACGCTTCTTGCCTTCGGTGCGCCCTTCGGCGGCCTGATCGATATTCCGATCAGTTTTTTGCTCAAAAACAAATTGCACCTGACAGCGTCAGAGGTTACCGGATTTCGTCTTCTCGCCGCGATCCCCCTCTTTCTTTCCTTTCTCTTCGGCTTCCTGCGCGATATCTGGAACCCTTTTGGTATGAAGGATCGCGGATTCTTGATGGTGTTCGGAGCAATCGGCGCTGGCCTCTATGTTGTTTTCGCGTTCGCTCCCATGACATACGCGACCCTCCTTGCCGCTGTTGTGCTGGTCACCATCGCCTTTTTATTTGTCACGAGCGCGCAAAACGGGTTGGCATCCGAAATCGGCCAGCAGCATGTCATGTCCGGTCAGATCAGCGCCGCGTGGAATATTTTTGCCTCACTCCCCGCCGTCGTCGCACTCCTCGCGGGCGGCTGGCTCAGCGAGATTCTCGAAAGCACGCGCGCGGCATGGGTCTTGCGTATTCTGTTTCTCTCGGGTGCGGCGATCATGGCCGCCATAGCCATCTTTGGCGTATGGAAGCCGCGTGACGTCTTTGACAATCTTGCTCCCGCAAGCAAAAACCCGCCGCTTCTACGACAACATATAAGAATCCTCGCCGGCCATTGGCCGATCTATCCAGCCTTGCTGATTTGGCTCCTGTGGAACTTCGCGCCGGGTTCGGCCACGCCACTGCAATACTATCTACAGAATACGCTCCATGCGACGGACACGCAGTGGGGCCAATGGAACGCCATCTTCGCCGCCGCCTTCATTCCGACATTCGCGATTTTCGGCTATCTTTGCCGCAAGATCCCGCTAAGAACACTCCTTTTCTGGGGCACGGCTATCGCGGTTCCCCAAATGCTGCCGCTGCTTTTCATCCATTCCCTGGTGGGTGCCCTGATCGTCGCGGTGCCCATCGGACTGATGGGCGGGATTGCCACCGCCGCCTATCTGGATCTTCTCATTCGCGCTGGCCCTGCCGGCTTGCAGGGAACCACCCTGATGCTATCGGGCGCGCTCTACTTCATTGCGGCACGATTTGGCGACGTTCTCGGCGCATGGCTCTATGATCAATACGGCGGATTTGTGATTTGCGTGATTGCGACAACCATGGTTTATGCCCTAATATTGCCGATTATTTTTCTGATACCGCAACACTTGATCGCAACCCATGATGGTGAAATCCTACATGACAAGGAAATTGAAGCAAGACCGGAGGTATGACGACGCCGCGGCCCTATGAGAGGCCATGGCCCTATGAATTGTCCGTCGGCGTCATCTTGTAGCTACACAAGGGGCACAAATCAGAGCTTGATCTGACAGACGGTATTGGATGCTTGGCGCCGATGGGTGTGTCTATCGTGTTC
Organism: Pseudomonadota bacterium; assembly: GCA_021841985.1. The sequence continues at coordinate 17,488 of JAKCCP010000375.1, forward strand.
GGGTGGCCGCGGATTTTTTTATCAGCCGCCATATCTTGCTGGCGCAAAATTCCAGGACATCACGAGCTGGTTCAGGGTGAAATGGCCGTCCGTCCCTACGAACGCCTGAAACTGGAAATGGGCCGGCTCAAAAAACACCAAGACAAGCTGGATTTTTTCGTTCTGGACCTCCAGGTCCGTCGCGTTCTTGCCGGCAGATGGTCCTCGCTCAAAGGCGGGGCGATCTGGGCCTATGGCCTCTTGAGCGATTACGGGCGGAGCTTCAGCCAGCCGCTGTTTCTGCTGCTTGTCAAGGTGCTCGCCAGGGTCGATTCACTCTGGGGCCATTCCGGCCTCGGCTATGCGCGCGCCCTCGGCCTTGGCCTCCGCAACGCCTTCCGCCTGCGCTGACCGCGCTCAGCCGCGGGCGCGCCGGGCAAAAGGGGCAGCCCCCAAACGAACGGAAGCCACCCCATGCCCGGCCCGTTCCTCAGCCGCGCGCCCGCCGGCGCGCGAGCGCGAGCCCGGCAAGCCCGGCGCCGAGCAAGGCGAGCGAGGCCGGCTCCGGCACGCTCGCCGGCACGCTCGCCGGCGGGTCATCGACATTCAGCGCCGAGAGCGCCACCGCGCCGGCTTCGCTGGACGTGTTGCTTTGGCCATCGCCGGTGCCGACGACGTCGATGGTCATGCCGGTGA
>JAKCCP010000183.1 GCA_021841985.1 Pseudomonadota bacterium
TCCCTCGCCGGCACCGGGTCGTATTGGGAAGCCCCGGCGGAGGACAGCGCCGAGAGCGCCGTCAGGCTGTCCGCCTGAGCGGATGGCCAGATGGCCGGCGAATAGGGATGATTGAGGGATGATTGAGGGATGATTGACGGGGCCAATCCGGCGCGGCTACCCTGATCGGGATGGTTCCCCGGGAGGGGTGAAAAGGGAACGCGGTGCGATGCCGCGGCTGCCCCCGCAACTGTAAACGGCGAGCCGACCATCTTTACGCCACTGGGAAGCCGCCCGGCGGGCTCGTCGGCGGTTTCCTGGGAAGGTGATGGTCGGCGTTGGAGCCGCGAGCCAGGAGACCTGCCATCATCGACGTCAACGGCGGCCGCGGCGGGCGGGGAGTCCCTCTGTGTCTCACGCCGAGGACAGGCGACGTCATCCGCAGAGGCCTCATGTCTTCTCTCTCGTCTCGAACACCCATCACCGCCGCCGCGCCATCGCTCCGTCCGCCGATCATCCGCCTTTATACCCTGCTGCTCGGCCTCAACCTCGCGGTCTGGGCCTGGGCGCTGATGCTGTTTCGCCATCAGCCGGCGCTGCTCGGCACCGCGTTGCTCGCTTATGGGTTCGGGCTCCGCCACGCCGTCGATGCCGATCATATCGCGGCGATCGACAACGTCACCCGCAAGCTCATGCAGGAGGGCAAGCGGCCGGTCAGTGTCGGCTTCTTCTTCGCGCTCGGCCATTCCTCGGTCGTCCTGCTCGCCGCCGCCGCCATCGCCGGCGCGGCGAAGGCGCTGGCGTCACAGATCGACGTCGCGAAAAGCATCGGCGGTGTCGTCAGCACTTTGATCTCGGCGCTGTTTCTGTTCGCGATCGCGGCGATGAATTTTTTCATCCTGATCGCCGTCTGGCGGACATTCCAGGCGGCGCGGCGCGGCGCCCCGTTCAACGAGCAGGATTTCGACCTTCTGCTCAACAGCCGCGGCCTGCTCGCCCGCTTCTTCCGCCCGCTGTTCCGGCTGATCACGCAGAGCTGGCACATGCTTCCGCTCGGCTTCATGTTCGGCCTCGGCTTCGATACCGCGACCGAAATAGCGCTCCTCGGCATTTCCGCGACCGAGGCAGCCAAAGGGCTCTCGGCCTGGTCGATCATGGTGTTCCCGGCGCTATTTGCCGCCGGCATGTCGCTGATCGACACCACCGATGGCGTGCTCATGCTCGGCACCTATAACTGGGCCTTCGTCAAGCCGATGCGCAAACTCTATTACAACCTCAGCATCACCCTGGTCTCGGTGGTGGTCGCGGTCGCGATCGGCGGGATCGAGACGCTCGGGCTGATCGGCGACCAGCTCGGGCTCGGCGGCTGGTTCTGGGGTGGCATCGGCGCGCTCGACGATAATTTCGGCAGCCTCGGCTTCGTCATCATCGGCGTCTTCATCGCCGCCTGGATCGTGTCCCTCGTGATCTATCGCTATCAAGGGCTCGACGAGATCGACATCGCCGCCGATCGCGGATAGAAACGGAAAATCCGGAACTCGATGTTCGTGAAACACGCAAGGGGGGTTGCTCGTGCCGGCTCATAACCGTTTCGAAAATCCACTGCCCGGCATTCCGAACATCGAGAACCCGTTTTTCGACCAGATCTTCGGCGATCTCGATCCGCCGGCCGATGTCCGGCTAGTGTCTAGGGATTTGCGCCAGAACGGTTTCGCGGTGATCGATTTCCCCGACCCCGACATCATGGACCGGGCCGAGCGGATCAAGCGCGATCTCGGGCCGCAATTCGACCGCCAAGGCTGGTTGAGCGGCACAGCCCCCTCCCAGCGTGTCCAGGATGCCTGGCGGCAACACCCGGATGTCCGCGCCGTCGCCTGCAACAGAGCGGTTCTCGATCTGCTCGGGGCGCTTTACGGGCGGGCGGCGTTTCCGTTTCAGACGCTGAATTTCTTCACCGGCTCGCAACAACGCGCGCATAGCGACAGCCTCCATTTCAGCTCCGACCCGGAGCGCTGGATGTGCGGCGTCTGGCTCGCGCTGGAAGACATCGACGACGATAACGGCCCGCTCCTCTATTATCCGGGCAGCCATGTCTGGCGGATTTTCGATAATGCCTGTCTTGGCATCGATGTTACCGAACTCAAGGGGTTTCACGATCGCTACCCCGATTTCGAGACCACCTGGGAACGGATCGCCGACGCCCAGGCGGCGAAACCGCAGCATTTTCACGCCCGCAAGGGTCAGGCGCTGATCTGGGCGGCCAATCTGCTCCATGGTGGCGATCGGCACCGCGACCGCAATCGCACCCGCTGGAGCCAGGTGACACACTATTTGTTCGAGGGCTGCGGCTATTACACGCCGCTCGGCTCGGACGTCTTCCGGGGCCGGATCGCGCTCCGCGAACCCTATAATATTCTCACCGGCAAAACCGTCCCGAACTCGCGCAGGCCGCCGCAGCCAGAGACGCCACCATCAGGCGCGCGCACGGCGCGCCGTTTTCTCGGGCGCGCCGCCCGTCGTCTCGGGCTCCGCTAAGGGCTTACAGTCTCCGGGAGACGCGGGGCAGAGTCATCCTTTAGGCCAGGGGTTTCACCCCTGGACCCGAGCAAAGGCGGAGCCTTTGCAATCCTTTCCGGGATGCGGGTCTGGGGCCGCTGGCCCCAGCTTGTCCAGGGCAGCGCCCTGGCGTTGGCTTGATGCGATACAGTCTCCACAAGCCCTAAACCGATCGCGTTATTCCTGCGCGGCGAGAATCCGCGCCGCTGACGCCGGTGCGAGAGGGTCGCGGCGGTCGAGCCGCGTGATCGCCGGAAATGTCAGCCAGGGCTTGGGGCGGCGGGGAAACGGGGCCAGATTGCGGGCACCCGAACTCAACGAAAGATTGGGGTTCCAGTAAGGGTCGTGGTCGAGGGTTTCGCCCCAGCGCGCGCGCATATAGGCGATTTCGGCGTAATAGCGCCGCGCCCTCTCGCCGCCGAGATCCTTGCCGCGGCTGGCCGATTCGAGATGATAGAGTTCGGCGAACGGCGTCCAGAGATTGCGCTGGCCGAGAGCCTGGATGCGGAGACAAAGATCGACGTCGTTGAACGCGACCGTGAGATGCTCCTCATCGAAGCCGCCCACCTCCAGAAAGACCGATTTGCGCACCGCAAGGCAAGCGGCGGTGACGGCCGAGGTCGAGCGCGTGAGGCGCAAGAGATCGAATGCCCCGGGCGCGTCGCGCGTCTCATAGCAATAATAATGGCCGGCGACCCCCTCCGGCCAGCCCATGCCGAGAATGACCCCGGCGTGCTGGATGGTGTCATCGGCATAGAGCAGCTTGGCCCCGACCGCCCCGATCTCCGGCCGGAGCGCGTTCGAGACCATCTCGCGCAGCCAGCCGGGCGCGATCACGTCGATATCGTTGTTGAGCAGCAGCAGGATTTCCCCCCTCGCCGCGGCGACGGCGCGGTTA
>JAKCCP010000065.1 GCA_021841985.1 Pseudomonadota bacterium
GCGAGCCGCGCGAACCACGGCCCCGCCGCTTCGACCAGCGCCCCTGGCGCCGGCCGCGCGAGCCGGAGCGCGAGCGCCTCCTCGGCGACCGGGGGCGCCCCGGCGGCACGGCGGAGGGTGATCACCGCCGGCACCGCGAGGCCGAGCGCGCGCGGCGCGGCCCCCAGCCAGGGACGGAGCAGCGCTTCGAGTTCGGCGTCACCGAGGCGCCGCGCCGCGGCGATTGCGGGATCGGCGCGGAGCAGGGCGAGAACCGCCTCCGCCCGGCTCCCGGCGCCGGAAGCCGCCGGCGCCTCGGGCTCGGGCACCTGCACCGTCAAGCTCGCGCCGGCGCCGTCCCGCCAATGCCGGGCGAGACCAGCGGCGGCCAGCATCCCGGCGAGCGTCAGCGCGGCGAGCAGGGCCACCGCCGCGACCAGGAGCGGCAGCAGACGCGGGGCGAAGGCGCGCTTGAGGCCGAGTTCGTCGAACCCCGCCGGGCGCAGCAGCCGGGCGCGCGCCTTAACCATCGCCCACCAGCCGCCCCTGATCGAGCCGGAGCGCCGGCGCCGGATAGCGCGCGACCAGCGCGGTCTGATGGGTCGCGACGATGACGCTGGTGCCGAGCCGGTTCAGCTCGCCGAGCAACTGCATCAGCCGCTCGGCCTGAGCCTCGTCGAGATTGCCGGTCGGCTCGTCGGCGAGAATGAGGCTCGGGCGGCCGATCACCGCGCGGGCGATGGCGACGCGCTGCTGCTCGCCGCCCGAAAGCGTCGGCGGCAGCGCCGCCAGGTGCCCGGCGAGCCCGACCCAGCGCAGCATCTCGGTGACATCGGCGCTGATCTGCCCCTCCGGCCGCCCGGCGAGGCGGAGCGGCAGGGCGACATTGTCGAACACCGAAAGATGGCCGAGCAGACGGAAATCCTGGAACACGACGCCGATCTGGCGGCGGAGGGCGGCGAGATCGCGGCGCGAGGCGGCATGGATGGGACAGCCGAGAACGACCGCCTCGCCCCGGCTCGGCCGCGCGGCGAGGGTGAGCAGGCGCAGAAGACTGGTCTTGCCGGCGCCGGAGGGACCGAGCAGCCAGCGAAACCCGCCAGCGGCGACGGCAAAGCTGATATCACGCAAAACCAGCCCCGCCCGGCCGCCGCCGCCGTCGCCATAGGAAAGTCCGACCTCGTGAAATCTGATCATCGCGAACCGTGTTTTTCTCCCGCTTCTTTTGCCAAGCCAGGAAAGGTGGCGCAAACCCCGCCATGGCATTGCCAGGGTCGCGCCGGCACGCCAAAGTAACCTCTCGAGACATTCATGCAGATCACCTGTCCCGCCTGCGCCGCGACTTACGAGGTTCCGGACGCGTTGCTCGTGCCCGGGCGGCGGGCCCGCTGCGCGCGCTGCGGCCATGAATGGGAGCCGAGCGCCGATGCCCCCCCGACGCCGCCGGAGATCGCACCGGAGAGCGCGCCCGCCCCCGACTCCTTCCTCCGGATTCCGGAGGCGCCGCTGGTCGCGACGCCCGAGCGAAGGATCGCGGCACCCCAGAAGCCGCCGCGCCGCCGGCCGGGCGTCGCGATCTGGCTCGGCTGGGCGGCGAGCCTCGCGATCGTGGTCTATGCCGGCTATGCCGCCGCCCACCATCGCGGCGCGGTGATGCGGAGCTGGCCGCCGAGCACCCGGCTTTACAGCGCGCTCGGCCTCACCGCGCCGGCGGCGCGGCCCCCGGCCAAGCCGTGAGGACGCCTGTCCCGGGACGCTTGACGAGCGGACAAGAACCAATATAGAACATAGCCCAGGAATCGGAGCATTCCCTCTTGCTTAACGCGGCGCGGTTCGCTGATTGCGGCGGCCGGCGCCTTTGGCACAAGATAGAAAAAGGCTCGGCATGCTGACCCGCAAGCAATACCAGCTCCTGACCATCATCGATCAGCATCTCCGCGGCACCGGCTTCTCGCCGAGCTTCGAGGAGATGAAGGACGCGCTCGGTCTCAAATCCAAATCCGGCGTCCACCGTCTGATCTCGGCGCTGGAGGAGCGGGGGTTTCTCCGCCGCCGCCATCATCGCGCCCGTGCCCTCGAAGTGCTGCGCCTGCCCGAGGATATCATGGCCGCGAGCGGGCCGGGCAGTGACGGCGCGAACGGCGCCCCGGAAGCGGCGCCCGGCGTCGCGCCGGCCAGCTTCGCTCCCCCCAGCTTCGCGCCCCCCCCCAGCTTCGCACCTAACGTCATCCGCGGTGATTTTTCCGCCCGGCTACAGGGCGTGCGCGCGGCGGCGGCGGCGAGTGCGGTGCAATTGCCGCTCTATGGCCGCATCGCCGCCGGCCTGCCGATCGAGGCGCTGCGCGATCACGGCGCGCTGATCGAGGTGCCTGTCGCGCTGCTCGGCAATGGCGAGCATTACGCGCTGGAAGTGGCCGGCGATTCGATGATCGATGCCGGCATCCTGGATGGCGATACCGCGATCATCCGCCGCGGCGAGGGGGCGGAAAACGGCCAGATCGTCGTCGCCCTGATCGACGAGGGCGAGGTGACGCTGAAGCGGCTCCGCCGGCGCGGCAATTCGATCGCGCTGGAACCCGCCAACGCCCGCCACGAGACGCGGATTTTCCCGGCCGAGCGGGTGCGCCTGCAAGGACGGCTGGTGGCGCTGCTGCGGCGCTACGCATGAGCACACCCTCCCGGCGGCCGGGCGCCAGCCTGATCGCCTTTCTTGCCATGGCCTTCGCCGTCGTCGGGCTGACCGGCATTCTCGCGACCTATGCCGCGCCGCTGCCGCTCGCCCGCGCCCTGCACGAGGAGGCGATGCTCGATGACGCGCTCGCCGGCGGCCGGGTGGCCGACATCGATGCCCTGGCGGCGGCGCTCGGCAAGAACGACGAGGCGCGATTCGGCGGCACGGCCGCCGCCGCCGACCGCAACGCCGATCTCCCGGCGCGGGCAGCGGCGCTGCGCGCGGCGCTGCGCCGGACGATGACCGCCGAGGCGAAAGCGGCGGCGTGGCGGCTGCGCTTTCTGATCATCGTCGCGACCACCGCCGCGGCGCTGTTCGGCGCCGCGCTGATGGGCGCCGGGCGGCGCTAGTGGCCTGCTCTAGTTATTTGTTTTATCACGTGATTCAGACCTAAGGCCGATTCCGCCTCCGGTCATCACGCTCTACTAGAGCAGAAAAATCGCCATCAGGATGAGCAGCAGGGCGACGCCGCTCGCGGCGACGACGGTGAAATGGGTGAAGCCGGCCCAGAAGCGCTGCCGGTCGGCGAGAAAATCGCTTTCGGTGAGGGAATGCGCGGAAGAGGAGGGGTTGGCCATGCGAGCGCCTCGTTGTGACGTGGTTTGGGTGACGTGGTTTGGGTGACGTGGTTTGGGTGACGTGGTTTGGGTGACGTGGTTTGGCGCTGTTTTTAAGGCGCGAGCGGGGGCGGCAGCAAGGGGTTGCAGAAAACCGCGCC
>JAKCCP010000264.1 GCA_021841985.1 Pseudomonadota bacterium
CGCGCCCCGGCCGCCGCGCCGCCCACGCCCGCATCTGCGTTGCCGTCGGCCCGGCGAGCACGCGGGTCAAATCGAACACGCGCAAACCCGCCAAGGGACCGCTTGCCGCCATGGTCGCCATCCTCGCTTCTCCGCGCCTTCAAACCGCCGCCCGCGCGGCGTTCGCCGCTTGCAGGGCGCCGGCACTCGGTTCATCTTCGGCTACCGCTTATAGAGACCCAATCACGGGAGGAAAACCCGATGCTCGACCAGCCCATGCCCACCCCGGCCGCGCCGACGCTCGACCAAAATGCGCTGGCGCGGGCGCTTTCCGGCCATCATTTCATCGGCGGACGGTTCGTCCCGGCGCTCTCCGGGCGCAGTTTCGCGGTGCACAATCCTGCGACCGGCGCCGAGGTGGCACGCGCCGCCGAGGGTGACGCCGCCGATGTCGCCGCCGCGGTTGCGAATGCGGCGGTCGCGCAAAAGGGCTGGGCGAAGCTCCCGGCGCGCAAGCGCGGCGCGCTCGTCAGCCAGTGCGCCGCCCTGATCGCCGAGCATGCCGAGGAGCTTGCCCGCCTCATCGCGCTCGAGACCGGCAAGGCGCTCCGCACCGAAAGCCGGGTCGAGGCCAATGTCGTCGCCGATATTTTCAGCTTCTTCGGCGGCCTCGGGAGCGAATTGAAGGGCGAGAGCGTGCCGTTCGCGCCCGATGTGCTCTCGGTCACGGTGCGCGAGCCGCTCGGCGTGGTCGGCGCGATCATTCCGTGGAACGTGCCGATGCTCTTGATGGCGCTCAAGATCGCCCCGGCGCTGGTCGCCGGCAACACGGTGGTGGTGAAATCGGCGGAAGAAGCGCCGCTCGCCGTCCTGCGCGTTTGCGAGCTGATGAACCGCATCCTGCCGCCGGGTTGCTTCAATATGCTCTCCGGCTTCGGCCCCGAATGCGGCGCCCCGCTCGTCGCCCACCCCAAGGTGCGCAAGGTGACCTTCACCGGCAGCGTCGAGGTCGGGCGCATCGTCGCCGTGGCCGCGGCGGAGAAGCTGATCCCGGTGACGCTGGAACTCGGCGGCAAGAGCCCGATGCTGGTCTTCGCCGATTGCGATTTCGAGAAAACCGTGCTGGGCGCGATCACCTCGATGCGCTTCACGCGCCAGGGCCAGAGCTGCACCGCGGCGAGCCGGATCTATGTCGAGCGGCCGATCTTCGACCGCTTCGTCGCGGCCCTCGCCGAGAAGGTGAACGCCATGGTGATGGGCGACCCGCTCGATGAGAAAACCGATATCGGCACCATCATCAGCGAAGGACAGTTCGAGAAGGTCAAGGGTTTCGTCGCTGAAGGGATGGCAACCTCGGGCGCGAAGGCGCTGGTGTGCAGTGCGCTTCCGACCGATCCGACCCTGAAGAAAGGCCTTTTCTTGCAGCCGCATATCTTCACCGGCCTCACCCGCGAAAGCCGCCTGGTGCGCGAGGAAATCTTCGGCCCGGTCACCTGCGTCTTCCCCTTCGATGACGCGGAAGCGGTCTTGGCCGAGGCCAATGACAGCGAATACGGCCTCGCCGCCTCGCTGTGGACCAATAATCTGAAGCGTGGCCTCGATCTCGCCCACCGACTGGAAGCGGGGTTGGTGCAGATCAACCAGAACCTCGTCGTCCAGGCCAATCTCTCCTATGGCGGGGTGAAAAGCTCCGGTTTGGGCAAGGAGGCGAGCCTGGAGGCGATGCAGGAGCACTTCACCCACAAGAAGACGATCATGGTGAATTACGGCTGACCCCAGCCGAGCCGCCACGCGGGGGACGATGAAGAAGGCAGCGCGTCTGGCGCGGCGGCTGATCGGCGGCGTCGCGGCGCTGGTGCTGTTCGCCGTCGTCATCGCCGGCGGGATGATGTGGCTGAAGATCGGACCGGCCGAGGAAACGGCGCGGGTCGCGCAGCTTGGCGCCCCGGCCACGGTCAGCTTCGATCGCCACGGCATTCCCCGCATCCAGGCCGGGCGCGAGGAGGATGCGGCGTTGGCGCTCGGCTATGTCCATGCCCGCGACCGGCTGTTCCAGATGGAGCTGATGCGGCGGACGGTTTCCGGCCGGCTTGCGGAGTGGGTCGGGCCCGCCGGCCTCAAGAGCGACCGCCTGATGCGCACCCTCGGCCTCCGCCAGGGCGCGCTGGTCGAATATCAGACGCTGCCGCCCGCCGTGCGCGCCGTGCTCGATTCCTATGCCGCCGGCGTCAATGCCTGGCTCGCCGCGCGCGGACGCTACGCCTGTTTGGAGTGCATTTTCTTCCGCCCTCTCGAGCCCTGGACCCCGGTCGATTCGCTGCTTTGGGGCCATCTCATGGGCTGGTATCTCGCCGCCAATGAGCGGACGGAGCTGGCCCGCATCGCGCTCGCCGCCGACCCCCATCTCACGCCCGAGCGCATCGAGGCGCTGTGGCCGGCGCAAGGCACCGCCGGCCGGCCCGACGCGGTGGCGCGCGAGGTCCGCTTCGCCGGGCTCGCCGGCCAAGTCTTGACGGCGATGGCGTTCCTGCCGGCGCCGTTCAACGCCCCCGCCGAAGAATCGAACGCCTGGGCGGTGGATGGCGCGCATAGCGAGACCGGGGCGCCGCTCCTGGCCGGCGATCCGCATCTCGGGTTCAGTTTCCCCGGCCTCTGGTATCTCGCCCGCGTCACCACGCCGGCGGGAAGCTCGACCGGCGCGACCGTCCCCGGCGTGCCGTTCCTCGTCCTTGGCCAGAACGGCCATATCGCCTGGAGCTTCACCTCCAACAGCGCCGACACCGAGGATGTGTTCCTCGAAACCCCGATCGATGCCGGCCATTATCTCGGCCCGACCGGCCCCCTCGCCTATGGGCTCCGCGAGGAGCGGATCAAGGTTCGTGGCGCGCCGGACGTGATGCTGACGGTCCGCGCGACCCGCCACGGCCCGGTGATCAGCGACCTCATCCCGGGCGAGACGCGCGTCCTTGCCGTCGCGATGGCCAATCTCGCGAGCCCCGGCACCGCCGCCAGCGGGCTTTATGCCCTCGATCACGCGCAATCGGTCGCCGAGGCGGGCGCGGCGGCGCCGCAAATCAGCGCCCCGGTGCAGAATCTCATGGTCGCCGATCGCGCCCGGATCGCCCTTTTCGTCACCGGACGGGTGCCGATCCGCCGTCATCCCGAGGATTTCCCGCCGCAGAACGGCGCCGATGCCGCGCATGACTGGATCGGTTGGGCCGAGGGCGAGGCGCTGCCGCACTTCGTTGCCCCGGCGAGCGGGCGCCTCGTCAACGCCAATGAGGAGATCGCGCCGCTGCCGGGCGGCGCCTTCCTCGGCAGCGACTGGCCGGGGGATTGGCGGGGGCTGCGCATCCGCGCCCTGCTCGCGGCCAGGGATAAGCTCACCATCGCCGATTTCACGGCAATGCAGGCCGATACCACCAGCGCTTTCGCGGCCCAGATCCTG
>JAKCCP010000234.1 GCA_021841985.1 Pseudomonadota bacterium
GGCGCGCCCGAGCGGTCAATCTTTTTTGGTGTTTCGGGCTTTTTTGGTGTTTCGGGCTTTTTTGGCGGTTCGGGCTTTTTGGGCGTCTCGGGCGGATTTCCGCAGCCGCATCCCGCGCACCAGAGCCGCATGCGAATGCGCCGGCTTCGTCTCCATCGGCGCCGCCCGGTTTTCGTCCGGCTTTACCGGCGCCGCGAGCGCATGCCAAGCGGCCCGCCGACGGGCCGCCTGCACGGCGAGCGTGCCGGTGGTGAGATAAGCGGCGCGCGCCCCCGCCGCCAGCCGCGCGCAAAGCGCCGGGTCGCGGATCAGGCGGGCGACCGCCTGATACCAGGCTTCCTCGGTATTCCCGACCAGCCAGCCGCCCGGACCATCGGCGAGCGAGCCGCGATAGGCGGGAACGTCGGAGGCCAGAACGGCAAGGCCGAGAGCGGCGTAATCAAAGGCCTTGATCGCCGATTTGCCGTCATTGAACGGGCCGGCGGCGAGCGGGGCGAGGCCGAGATGCCACCCCGGCCGGCTGGCCAGCCAGGCGATGAAGCCGGGATAGCCCTCCCCCCGCCCCGGCGGCGGGGCAATGCGCTGAATTCGTGGCGGCAGCTCGTCATGGGTCATGCCGCAAACCTCGATCTCGACGCGCTCGCCGAAATCCTCCTTGAGCCGGGCGAGCACCCCGGCGATGAGGCGAAAATCCGCTTCATGGGTCGTGGTGCCCATCAGGAGGAGGCGTAAAGCCCCGCCGGCGCGGGGCGGGCGCGGCATTTGCCAGAGCCGCTCGTCGAGCCCGTTCACGACCAGTTGCACCGCCCCGATCCGGGCGCCGAGGCGGGCCCGCAAGACGCGATCCCGCAAGGCCGGGGTGGAGACCGAAACCTGATCGGCCTCGTCCAGCATCCGCGCGACCGCCGCGCTGCGCGGCCCGAGCAGCGCCGCCTCGGGGTGCCCGGGCGGGATCGCGAGCAAATCGTCGTCGAGATCATAGACCAGACGCATGCCGAATTGCCGGCAATGCGCACCGAGCGCCGCCGCCATGTCGATATCGGTAATCGCGTAGCGCTGGGTCGCGATCACGTCGGCGCGGAGATGGAGCGCCTCCTCGGCGCTGGCATGGGTCACCTCGATCGCGGCGGCGATCTCCGGATGATCGAGCGGGAGGGCGAGGCGGATATAGGCGCAGGGGCTGAGCACACCGCCGGCGAGACGCTCCGGCACCAGGATGACGGCAAGCTTGCCCGGCCGCCGCAAATCGCGTGGCCCGGCATCGCGTGGCCCGGCATCGCGCCGCGCCGCTTCGGCGGCGTGGGCTTTGAGCGGGGCGATATAATCGGCTTCGTAAAAATCCGCCTCCTGCCGGCGCCGCGGGCTTTTCGGCGGCATCTGCGTGCGGGCGATCTGGTCTCGAAGTGCGGCGAAGGCAGCGCGCCACGCCTCGGGCGGCGCCTCGGGCGGCACCAGCCAGGTGAGCGGCCGGCCGGCGAGGCGTTCGGGAAAAGCCCCGATCCGCGAGGCGACGATCGGCAGACCGCTCGCGATCGCGGCGCTCAGCGTATAGCTCCAGGTCTCCGGCCACTGCGCCGGGAACCACAGCGCATGCGGGCGCAGCCGGGTGATGAGCCTGGGGAGATCGGCCTCGGCGTATTCCCCGCTCACCGCCAGCCGCTCGGCCAGCGGCGCGGGTAGCGGTGCCTCGGGATAGCCGATCAGATGCAGATCGATCTCCGCCGCCATCGTCGCCGCGAGCGCGGCAACCGCGGGCAGCCCCTTCTGGCTCGCGAGCACGCCGAGCAGGGCGACGCGCAGCGCCCGCTTCCGCGCCCCGGCGCGTGGCAGGGGATTGATCCTGAGCGGCCAGTGCGGCGCCGTCACGCCCTCATGCGGCGCGACAATGGCGCGCGCGGCGAGCCCATGGCGCGCGAGGCGCGCCCGCGCGTCCTCGCTCGGGCACAGCACCCGGTCGGCTTCGGTGAACAGGAATCGATGCCGCGCCCGCCATTCCAGGATGTCGCGCGCGCCGTGCGAGGGGCGGGCCGCGATACAGGCATTGCAGGCGGCGGGCCCGGGTTCGCCGCAATATTGCGCATCCAGCCAGGGCAGCAAATTCACCTGCGGACAGATCGCGTAGTAATCATGGATGGTGACGTCGAAGGGCACGCCGAGGCGGCGCAGCAATGGCGCGAGATCGGCGTCATAAAACCGCATCACGTGATGCACATGCACCCGCCGCAACGCGAAGTTCTTGAGCAGAACGACGAAATCCTCGACCCGATCGGCATTCATGGCAAGATCGGGATGGCCGGGAAGACCTGGGATGCTGAGCTTGAAGCCGCCCGATTCGGGACGCAGCAGCAGCACATTCGCGCAGCTCTCGAGGCGTTCACCGAGGGCGGCGAGATGGCGCTCGATGCCGCCGCCGAGATCGTGGCTCACCATCAGGATCGTCGGCAGACCGGAGCGGCGGAACAATTCGGCGCTCAAGGCAAAGCGCGCCGAATCCGCGACACCGAAGCGCACCCAAAGGCTGATCGTGCGGGGAAAATGCGGATAGCGTTCGGCGACGCGCCGCATCCCCTCATCGCGGGCGTCCGATCCGTTGCCGAAGCTCACCTCCCCGGCATGATAAATGAAAACGTCGCAGGCGAGCAGGTGGCGCCAGCCGCGGGCGCTGGCGCGAAGACAGAAATCGACCTCCTCGCCATAGCCGTGGCCGAAATATTCGCGGTCGAAATCACCGATCTCATCGATGGCGGCGCGGCGGATATACATGCAGGATCCGACCGTGACCGGAATCTCCACCGATCGCCCGGCATTGACCGCGCGCGTCGCCGCATCGATCGCCGCGAGGTCGGCACCGAAGGCGAGGTCGCCGCCATCGCGGTTCGGATAGGAGCAGATCGTGGCGTTGTTGGAAAACGGCGAGACGGTGGCGATCCGCGCCCCGGCATAGGCATGCGCGGCGAGGCGCGCGAGCCAGCCCCGTGGCACCTCGGTATCGCTGTTGAGCAGGGCCACGTCCCGGTCGCCCGCCGCCTGTATGCCGCGGTTGACGGCGGCGACGAAGCCGAGATTGCGCGGCGGACGAATGAGGCGAATAGCCCCGGTCTCGTTCAACCGGTCGAGCCAGGCCGAGAGCGCCGGCTCGGGCGAGCAATCATCGATGACGATGACATCGCCGCGCGGCGCCGCATGGTCGGCGAGGACCGAGACGAGACAGCGCCGCGTCTCGCCGAGCCCGCGATAGACCGGGATGATGACGTCGACGAGGAGGCCCGCCGGCAACGCCGGCGGCGGGCCGGGAGCCGGCAGATAGGCGGCGATGTCGAAGCCGCGGGTCGTCGCGAAGCCTTGCGCCGCGCCATGGGTCGCGTGGAAAAACAGCGGATTGCCCGCCGCCTCGGGATGAAAAAACACGTAATAGGCGGCA
>JAKCCP010000224.1 GCA_021841985.1 Pseudomonadota bacterium
CTTCTTGTCGGAAGAAAACCGCCGCGGGTCGCGATAGACGGCAACGACGTCGTCGTGCCGGGTGAGAAAATAGCTGTGATCGGGCATGCGCCGGACCGGATCATGCCGGCGCAACGCATGGTAGAAAGGATAGGGGTTTTCGTAAAACGCCGGCGGCAAGGCGCGAAGATCGAAGCCGGCGAGAAAACGCGCATCATCCGCCCTGGCGTTCACCACCGTCTCGCCCACGTTCCCGCTCCCCATCACGCGGCACGCTACAAGCGGGGCATCATCGCGTCAATCACCGCGCCGGCGGCGGCTGGGGCGGGTCAGGCGCGGTGGATGGGGTCGATCCAGGGGATGGTTTCGGCTTTCTCGACCGGTTCGATGTCGAGATTGACCACCACCGCCTCATTGTCGCTCCGCACCAGAACGCATTCCAGCGTCTCATCGGTGCTCGCATTGATTTCCTGATGCGGCACATAGGGCGGCACGAAAATGAAATCACCCGGGCCGGCCTCGGCGGTGAATTCCAGATGCTCGCCCCAGCGCATGCGGGCGCGCCCCTTGACGACATAGATCACGCTTTCCAGCGCCCCGTGGTGATGGGCGCCGGTCTTGGCGTTGGGATGGATGCTGACCGTGCCGGCCCAGATCTTCTGCGCCCCGACGCGGGCGAGATTGATCGCCGCCCGCCGGTCCATCCCCGGCGTCTGCGCGGTATTGGGATCGAGGGCGTGGCCGGGGATGACCCGCACGCCGTGGGTTTTCCAATCCGGCGTCGGGTGATGGTCATGGGGCGCGTCAGCTTGGCTCATGATTTGGCGATGCTCCCGGAGGCAGTGGTGAGCGCCATTTTGATGCCGAAGGCGGCCGCGATCCAGCCCTGATCGCGGCGGGTGCGCGGGCCGGTCTCGGGCACCAGGACGGCGCAGCCGAGAAAGGCGGCGAGGCCGGCGACGCTGAGCGCGAGGAACGCCGGATCATAGCCGAAATGCTGAGCGATCAGGCCGCCAAACAGATTGGAGGCGCTGGCGCCGAGGCTGACGGCGAGCGCGGCCGCGCCCTGGGCGAGGTTGACGCGCCCGGTGCCCTGCATCAGATCGACGGCGATCAAGGCGCTCACGACACCGAAGATGCCCGAGCCGACGCCGTCGAGCGCCTGCACCGCGACCACCGCGAGCGGATCATGGAACACCATCAGCAGCAGGCCACGCAGCGGCAGCATGGCAAGCGCCACGAGGAAAATCGTCTTCCGCCCGATGCCGGCCATCACCGCGCGCCCGACCGAAGCCGACGCCAGCGTCATCACCAATTGCGCCGCCATGATGCAGCCGCTCATGGCGAACAGGGTGCCGCCCCGCTGCGCGGCCAGCGCCTCGCTCGCCAGCGGCAGCATGGCGCCGTTGCCGAGATAAAAGAGCAGGCAGACGGCAAGGAACGCGGCGAGATCGCGGCGGCGGAGAAGGGAGACGAGCGGCGTCGCGGCCGCGCCGGGCAAGGCCTCGCCGCGCGCCGCGCGGTGATCGATCTCATGCGCCGGGATCATCGCCGCCATCGCCGCGCTGGCGACCGCGAACATGCCCGCGAGGATGAAGATCCAGGTGAGGCCAAACAGCCAGCCGGCCAGTCCGATCAGCAGGGCGGCGAGAAAATTGCCGGCATGGTTGAAGGTCTCGTTGCGGCTGATCCTTGCGGCCAAGCCGCTCCGCCCGACGAGGCCGAGGCTCAAGCCGATGGTGATCGGATGAAACACGGCGAGCGCCATGCCGAGGATGACCGAGGCGGTGAACACCGCGGTCTTGCCCGGCACCAGCGCGATCAGCAAGACGCCGAGCGCGACCATCACGCCCGAGATCGCGAACATCAGGCGCTTGCGCGTCGTGCCGTCGACCAGCACGCCGGCCGGCACCTGGCTGAGCGCGCTCGCGATATTGTTGAGCGCGAAGGCGAACCCGATCGCTCCCGGCGACCAATGGCGCGCGTTCTGGAGGAACATCGCGAAAAACGGGCTGAGGCCATCGCGCATATCGGCGAGAAAGAACAGCATCCCGTCGAGGCCGAGATGGCTGCGCGCCGAGGCGGCGGGATTGGTGCGTGTCGTTGCCATGGCCGCAACATGGCCAGCACCGATGGCCACACTATGACGGGGTCAGCCCAATTCCCGCCCCATTTCGGCATATCGCGCCACACGCTCCGGCCGCGTCTCCGGCACGGCCTGCGAGAACAACGCCAGCGCGGCCAGGGCGGCGGCGGCAAGGGCAAGAAAGCCAGCGGGATAGCCGAAGATTTGGACGATCACGCCGGCGCCGAGATTGGATGCGGCCCCGCCCGCCCCGGTCGCCAGCGCGACCAGACCTTGCGCGAAGTTGATCCGCCCGCTGCCCCGCATCAGATCGGCGGCGATCAAGGGCGCGATCACGCCGAACACGCCGGCGCCGATCCCGTCCAGCGTCTGCACGAGAACGATCCCGAGCGGGCTGGTCACGTGCGCGAATAAAATCCCGCGTAGCGGCAGCACCGCGAGCGCGACCAGGAAAATCGGCTTTCGCCCGTATCCCACGGCGCTCGCGCGCCCGACGATGAGGGCAACGCCGACCATCACCGCTTGCGCGACGATGATGCAGGCGCTCATCGCCGCCGCGTCGCTGCCGGGATGGGTGATCGCCAGAACCTGCCCGGCGAGCGGCAGCATCGCGGCATTGCCGAGATGAAACAGCGCAACCGTCAGCAGAAACATGACAAATCCGGGCCGCCGCAGCGCGTCCCCGATCGAAAGCGCCGGCGCGCCGGGTTCGGGCCTGCCGCGCGCGACATCGTGATCGATCGCGCGCTCGGGGATCAGCCTCGCGACCACCGCGCTCGCCAGCGCATAGAAGCAGGCGAGATAGAAAATCCACGCGAGGCCGAGAAAATGTGTCACCGCGATGATCGTGAGCGCGCCACAGAAATTGCCGGCGTGATTGAACCCTTCATTGCGGCTGATCCGCGCCGCGAGACGCCGCGGCCCGACCAGGCCGAGGCTCAGCCCGATCATGCCCGGGCCGAGAAAGGCGGCGGCGGCGCCCAGGATCGCCGCCACCGGCAAGACCGCCGCCGGGCGCGGCGCCAACACGATCAGCAACGTCCCGAACCCGACGACGAGGCCGGCGCCGGCCAGCAGCAGGCGCTTGCAGCGCAGCGCATCGACCAGGAGCCCGGCCGGGATCAGGGCCAGCGCCGTCGCGATGTTGCTCGCCGCCAGCGCGACGCCAATCATCGAGGGCTGCCACTGCGCGGCCCCTTTGAGGAACACCGCGAGATAGGGGCCGATGCCGTCCCGCATATCCGCCATCAGAAACGCGAGCCAATCGAGCGCCCGCTCGCCGCGCTTGGCGGCGGCGCTGGCCGTTTGCCCGCCTACCAGAGGGCCGCCTACCAGGGGCCCGCCAGATCGGAA
>JAKCCP010000296.1 GCA_021841985.1 Pseudomonadota bacterium
TTCCACTACACCACGCTAATTCCACCGCCCCGGCGCGCTCGATTTCGCGGATCACCTCGCGCAGATGGCGTTCGAGATAATTGCCGGGATTGACCGAGAGCGTGCTGTCATCGACCGGCGCGCCATCGCTGATCACCATCAGGATGCGCCGGTGCTCGGGCCGGACGACGAGGCGGCGATAGGCCCAGAGCAGCGCCTCGCCGTCGATATTCTCCTTGAGCAGGCCTTCCCGCAGCATCAGGCCGAGATTCTTGCGCGCCCGCCGCCATGGCGCGTCGGCGGCCTTGTAGATGATGTGGCGGAGATCGTTGAGCCGGCCGGGATCGCGCGGCTTGCCGTCCGCGATCCAGCGCTCGCGGCTTTGCCCGCCTTTCCAGGCGCGCGTCGTGAAGCCGAGGATCTCGACCTTGACCGCGCAACGCTCCAGCGTGCGGGCGAGGATATCGCCGCACATCGCGGCAACCGTGATCGGCCGGCCGCGCATCGAGCCGGAATTGTCGACCAAAAGCGTCACCACGGTGTCGCGGAACTCGGTCTCGCGCTCGCGCTTGTAGGAGAGCGATTGCAGCGGATTGACGACGACGCGGGCGAGGCGGCCGACATCGAGCATGCCCTCCTCGAGATCGAACTCCCACGCCCGCGTCTGCTGCGCGAGCAGGCGGCGTTGCAGGCGATTGGCGAGCTTGCTGACCACGCCTTGCAGATGCTGGAGCTGCTGGTCGAGCTGCTGGCGCAGCCGCGACAATTCCTCGGCGTCACAGAGCGCCTCGGCGGCGATTTCCTCATCGAAGGCGCGGGTATAGGCGCGATAGCCCGGCTCATGGCGGCCCGATGGCGCGCTTGGCGGCGGGCGCATGCCGCCGGGGCGCTCATCGCCGTCGGCGGCGCCGTCTTTTTCATCGGCGTCGCCGGTTTCCTCCTCGCCCGCCTCGGCATCCGCCGTCTCGTCGCTCGCCCCGGCGAGCTGTTCGGCCTCGCTCTCGGCGTCGCCGGCGGCTTGCGGCGCGTTGTCCTCGGGGCCATCGGAGGCATCCGCGCCCTCGCCGCCGTCCTCGCTCTCGGTCGCTTCCGCCTCGGCCTCGGCGATAGCGAGGGTCGCGAGCAATTTGCGGGCGATGCCGGCAAAGGCGGTCTGATCGTCCTTCGCGCCGGCGAGATCGTCGAACCCGGCCTGCGCCTCGGCGCCCAGCGCCGCGCGCCATTGCCCGAGCACCGCGCGCAGCGTCGCGGGCGCGGCATGGCCCGACATGCGTTCGCGCGCCAGCAGGGCGAGGGCGTTGGCCAGCGGCAATTGCTCGCGCCGGCTGAGGGCCTGGCCGTCGGCGGCGACGCTTTCGACCAGCCGCGCCTCGAGATTGGCGGCGACGCCAGCCATGTGGCGGGCGCCGATCACCTCGACCCGCGCCTGTTCCAGGGCGTCGAACACCTCGCGCGCCTCGCGGCTCGCCGGGCTGCGCGCGCTATGGAGGGCGGCGTCGTGATGGCGGAGCTTGACCGCGAGACTGTCGGCGGCGCCGCGCAGCTTGGCGATTTCCGCCGCCGGCAGGGCGCGCGTCGGCAGCGGCAGGCGCGCCTTTTTCCCGATCAGTCCGGCGGCGCCGGGCTGATAGGCGACATCGACGTCCGGCGCCGCGGCGATGGCGCGCAGGGCCCCCGCGGTCGCGCGCTTGAAGGCTTCGCCGCGGCTGTTATCGGATGACGCGGTCATCGCCGCGGCTCAAATCCCCCGCCGCGGCGCGACGCCGGTCGGCAGTTCGGCGTTGAAACAGCGCTGATAATACTCGGCGACCGTGCCGCGCTCGGCCTCATCGCATTTATTGAGGAAGGTGAGACGGAAGGCGAAACCGACATCGCCGAAAATCTCGGTATTCTCGGCCCAGGTCAGCACCGTGCGCGGCGACATCACGGTCGAGATATCGCCGTTGATGAAGCCGGCGCGGGTGAGATCGGCGAGTGCCACCATGCTCTCGATCCGCGCTTTCGCCGCCCGGTCCTCGGGGTTGATGTCGAGCTTCGCCATCACGATCGCGGTTTCCTGGGCATGCGGCAGGTAATTGAGGGTCGCGACGATGTTCCAGCGATCCATCTGGCCCTGATTGATCTGCTGGGTGCCGTGATAGAGCCCGGTGGTGTCGCCGAGGCCGACGGTGTTCGAGGTCGAAAACAGGCGAAAGGCGCGGTGCGGGCGGATCACCCGGCTCTGGTCGAGGAGGGTGAGCTTGCCCTCGACCTCGAGCACGCGCTGGATCACGAACATCACGTCCGGGCGGCCGGCGTCGTATTCGTCGAACACCAAAGCGCAGGGGTGCTGCAGCGCCCAGGGCAGGATGCCTTCGCGGAACTCGGTCACCTGCTTGCCGTCCTTGAGCACGATCGCATCCTTGCCGATGAGATCGATGCGGCTGATGTGGCTGTCGAGATTGATGCGGATGCACGGCCAATTGAGCCGTGCCGCGACCTGCTCGATATGGGTCGATTTGCCGGTGCCGTGGTAGCCTTGGATCATCACCCGGCGATTGAAGGCGAACCCGGCGAGGATGGCGAGCGTGGTCTCCCGGTCGAACCGATAGGTATCGTCGATATCCGGGACATGCTCGGTGCGGACCGAGAAGGCCGGCACCTCCATGTCGATATCGACCCCGAAGAGATCACCGGCGGCGACCCGTTGGTCGGGCATGTCGATCGCCGAGGTCGGCGTCGTGCTGCGGGCTTCGGCGAGAGCGGCAACCTTGTTCATCGGCCTCGGGATCCTGTCGGTTTCATGAAAAATGACTCTGCCTTCGCGGGCGCGCAAGGCAATCCCTATTCCGCCGCCGCGAGCGCGCCGGCGGCGAGGTGGCCGCGCAGCGTCGCATAGGCGTGGCTGATGCGCTTGAACTGCTCGGCGGCGGCGGGATCGCCGCCATTGGCGTCGGGGTGGTGGCGTTTGGCGAGCTGTTTGTAGCGCTGCTTCACATCCTTGAGGGTGGTCGGCCAGCCGAGATCGAAGAGGGCGAGCGGGCCACGCAGTTCCGCCGGTGCTGCCGCCTCACGCCCTTGCGCCTCGCGCAGGCGGGCGCCGAGCGCCCCGAGCGGATCGCGCAGAACCTCCTCGGCGCGGCGCTCATTCCCGCGCGCGCTCGCCGTCCCCCCTTGGGCGCCTTGGCCGAGCGGCCAGGTCGGGCGCTGCCAGGAGAGATCGGCGCGCAATTCCGCCTCGATCTGCCCCGGCGACATGCCCTTGTAGTAATCCCAGGAGAGATTGTAGGCGCGCACGTGTTCGAGGCAGAACCACCAGTAATCGCGCAAGCTGCGGCGGGATTTCGGGGCCCGGTATTCGCCCGCCGCCGGGCAGCCGGCGATGTCGCAACTCCGGCCCGGCGCGGCCGGGTCGGGCGCGTAGGCCCGGGCTCGGGAAACGCGTCTCGTCATCATCTCCTAATGTGCCATGCTGGCGGCGCTTGGCAACCACCGCTTGGCAACCGCGCCGGCAAGGCCGATATGGGGGCCATGCAAACCCGCGCCGACCGTATCGAAGCCCATCTCCGCGCCGCATTCGCGCCGGAGATTCTGGCCGTCAGCGATGACAGCGCCCGCCACGTCGGCCATGCCGGGGCACGGCCCGAGGGCGAGACGCATTACCATATCCTGATGGTCACGGGCGGGTTTCGCGGCCAATCCCGCATTGCCCGCTCCCGCGCCGTGCATGCGGCGCTGGCGGCGGAATTTTCAAACGGACTCCACGCCTTGGCGCTGACCTTGCGGACGCCGGAAGAGCACGCCAATCCGGGTTGAGCCGGCTACATGCCGCTCGCGCCGCCCATGCCGCCCGAACCCGCGCCGAGGAACGGGCTCGCATGCAGGCGGCTCGCGCCGCCGGTCGCGGTCCCCTTCATCGAGGCGCCGGCATAGCCGAGACTGCCGGCCCCGCCGCCAGCGACATTGCCACCGACATGCGAGCCATATTGCGCCGCATGGGAGCCGATCATCCCCGTCCCGCCGACGCCGGTATAGGCGGGGAGGCCGGTCATCGCGGTGAAGGGGGAGACGCCGCCCATACTGCCGCCATGGGCATAGCCGCTCATGCCCGGCGAGCCCGAGCGCGCGAAAGCCAGCGCGCTGCCCGCCACCAAGAGACCGATCGCGAGCGAGCCGATTTTGACCATATCCACTTCTCCTTGCGCCTCGCGTCGCGCATTGCCCGCCGCCCGTCAAGCAAAAATCATGTTACCTCGCCGCCGGAC
Source organism: Pseudomonadota bacterium (assembly GCA_021841985.1). The sequence continues at coordinate 4,224 of JAKCCP010000296.1, forward strand.
TCGCGCCGCCGTCCGGCCGCGGGCAACCCTTCGGGGGATGAAGATCCTTGCTCCCAGCCCATTGCCCGGCGGGATAGCACGGCCAGTTCTTCTGGCCATAGGGGCTCACTTTCGTCGTGCTGCCGCCGGGCCCGCCATAGCCGGCCCAGCCCTGGTCGGTGGTATCGGTCGAGCCGAACGGAAGATCGGTGTCGCCGTGCTGCCCCGGCGCGAGCCCGCCGCCGAACTGCGCCCGCGCCGGCCCCGCGATCCCCGCGATCACCGCGAGCGCCAGCGCCGGCAGGAACCAGGATCTGATTATTTGCATCCGGCCGGGGCGTGGAAATCGGCGCTGCCGGCCCATTGCCCGGCCGGGTAGCAAGGCCAGCTCTTCTTGCCGTAATCGCTGACCTGCATGGTGCTGCCGCCCATGCCGCCGAGGCCAGGCCCGCCCTGGACGGAAGTATCGGTCGAGCCCCAGGGGATTTGCGTATCGGCGAAGCCGGCGCCGGGCTGCAGGCTGCCGCCATGCATGCCGTTGACGTTGGCCGCGCTCATGGTGCCGCGCGAGCCGCCGCTCGCCGCCGCGCTGGCGCTGCCGGTGGCGCCGACCCCGGCGGCGGCACTCCCCGATGAGGCGGCCGCCGAGCCGCCATGATGCCCGCCATGCCCGCCGCCATGCGCCGCGAGCACGGGGCCGGCGCCGAGCGCCAGGATCGCGATCGAGGACACCAGCAATTTACGCATCATCACACATCTCCCTTGAGATCCGGCCTTCAGGACTGGGGATGGCGGGAGCCGGATGGGCTTCCCGCCCAGCCACGTAACGCTTGGTTACAACTTGGGAGCGGGGAGAAGATTCGCCACCCCCAATCCCCGCGAAAAAATCATTTTCCGGTGAGATTGGCACGACTCACGGAATGATATATTGCTGCACCAGCAACAAAATACCGACCAGCAGGGTGAAAACGACACTGTGGAGGAAGGTGCGGGCCAAAACCACGCCCTCCCGCCCCTTGAATTCGGTGGTCGAGACGCCGATCGCGATATTCTGCGGCGAGATCATCTTGCCCATGACGCCGCCCGAGGAATTGGTCGCGGCGATCAGCACCGGATCGAGATGAAGCTGGTTCGCCGCCACCACCTGGAGATTGCCGAACAAGGCGTTGCTCGCGGCGTCGGTGCCGGAAAGAAAAACCCCGATCCAGCCGAGGAAGGGCGAGACCAGCGGGAAGAGGAGGCCGAGGGAGGCGACGCCGAGGCCGAGCGTGTAGGTCATGCCGGAATAATTCATCAGATAGGCGAGGCCGACGATGAGGATCACGGTCAGCATCGCGATCCGGATCTGGCGCCAGGTAGCGCCGATCGCCTTGACGAAGCCGCCTGGCCCGATCCCCATCAGCCCTGCCGCGATAATGGCCGAGACCAGGATGGCGGTGCCGGTGCCGAGCGGCTGGAAATCCCAGATCGCGGCATAGGGCGTTTTATAGAGGGTGATGAACACCGCTTTGTGCAGACCCGGCCAGGCGATTTTCCAATCCCCGATCAGGAAGACCTTGAAGACGGTCCAGGCGATGACGACGGCCGAGACCAGAACCCAGGGCAGCCACGCCGACCACGGGCTCAGCGTCTCGTGGCGGGCGGAATCGCGGATGGCGCTCGCGATGGCGTAATCCGGATCATGCGCCGGGCGCCAGATCTTGAGGAAGGCGACGGTGACGATGAGCGAGACCAGGGAGGAAAGCACGTCGGTCAGGGCGTAGTTGACGTAGTTCGAGACCACGAACTGGGTGAGCGCGAAACTGCCGCCGGCGACCAGGAGCATCGGCCAGGTCGCGGCGAGCGAGCGCCGCCCGCCATCGAGCGCGATCACATAGAATGGCAGGATGAAGGAAAAGACCGGCAATTGCCGTCCGACCTCCTGCCCGAGCGCGAGGGTGGGCAGGTTGGTCACCGCGCCGAGCACGGTGATGGGAACGCCGAAGCCGCCGAAGGCGACCGGGGTGGTGTTGAAAATCAGCGCATAGGTCAACGCCTCGAGCGGCCGGAAGCCGACCATGATGAGGAGCGAACTCGTGATCGCGACCGGCGTTCCTCCGCCGGCGATGCCTTCGAGCAGGGCGCCGAAACAGAACGCCACCACCACCAGGACGCTGCGGCGGTCATTGGGGAGATGGACGAGGATCCAGTCGCGAAACGCATCGATGCGCCCGGCGGCGACCGAAATATGATAAAGCAAAAGCGCGTTGAAGACGATCCAGATGATCGGCAAGAGGGCGAAAGCGATGCCGCTGGTGACGGCAGCGAAGGCGAGTCCGGCCGGAAATTGCCAGACGCCGATCGCGATCGCGAGGCCGACGATCAACCCGGCGAGCGAGGATTGCCAGGCCGGCCACCGCGCGAGGCCGAGCAAGGCGAGTACCACGACGATCGGGAGGGCGGCGATCACGAAGGAAAGCGGCAGATTTCCCGCCACCGGCGTCAAGGGCTGGCTGAACATGACCGTCATCCCCCCAGGCAAGATTTTCTGACTTTTTAGGGCGTCATCCTCGTCTTGTCATGGACATTGCGGCCCCGGAAATTTCGCCCCCGGCAATGATCTTTCGTGGCGTTTCCGGCCTGGTCAGCCCCCTCTTCGGCCAAAAACGGCGGCGTCTCGCGGGACATACGTCATGCCCTGAGACGCCGCCATGCCCGCCGCGTCTCAGGGATGCGGAATGATCCCGGGGATCAAATATTGCTGCACCAGCACCAGAAGGCCGAGCAGCAAGGTGAAAAAGATGCTGTGGATGAAGGTGCGGGCGAAAACCATCCCTTCCTGGCCCTTGAGTTCGGTGGTCGAAACCCCGGTCGCGATGTTCTGCGGCGAGATCATCTTGCCCATGACACCGCCCGAGGAGTTGGTCGCGGCGATCAGCACCGGATTGAGTTGAAGCTGGTTCGCCGCCACCACCTGGAGATTGCCGAACAGGGCATTCCCCGAGGTGTCGCTGCCCGAAAGAAAGACCGCGACCCAGCCGAGGAAGGGCGAGACCAGCGGGAACAGGAGGCCGAGGGAGGCGACGCCGAGGCCGAGCGTGTAGGTCATGCCGGAATAATTCATCAGGAAGGCGAGCCCGACGATGAGGGCGACGGTGAGAATGGCGATCCGGGTCTGGCGCCAGGTATCGCCGATCGCCTTGACGAAGCCGCCGGGCCCGATCCCCATCAGCGCCGAAGCGATCACCGCCGCGAGCAGAATGGCGGTGCCGGTGCCGAGCGGCTGGAAATCCCAGATCGCGCCATAGGGCACCTTGTAGAGGGTGATGAACACCGCCTTGTCGAGGCCCGGCCAGGCGATTTTCCAATCCCCGATCAGGAACACCTTCAAGATCGTCCAGGCGATGACCACGACCGAGACCAGGATCCAGGGCATCCAACCCGCCCACGGGCTCAGCGTCTCATGGCGGGCGCCGTCGCGGATGGCGCTCGCGATGGCGTAATCCGGATCATGCGCCGGGCGCCAGATCTTGAGGAAGGCGACGGTGACGATGAGCGAGACCAGGGAGGAAAGCACGTCGGTCAGGGCGTAGTTGACATAGTTCGAGACCACGAACTGGGTGAGCGCGAAGCTCGCCCCGGCGACCAGGAGCATCGGCCAGAGAGCGGCGAGCGAGCGCCGCCCGCCATAGAGCGCCATGACGTAGAACGGCAGGATGAAGGCAAAAACCGGCAATTGCCGCCCGACCATCTGCCCGAGCGGAACCGCCGGCAGATGCGTCACCGCGCCGAGCACGGTGATGGGGACGCCGAGCGCCCCGAAGGCGACCGGAGCGGTATTGAAAATCAGCGTATAGGTCAACGCCTCGAGCGGCCGGAAGCCGACCATGATGAGGAGCGAACTCGTGATCGCGACCGGGGTTCCGAACCCGGCGATGCCTTCGAGCAGGGCGCCGAAACAGAACGCGACCACCACCAGAACCACCCGGCGGTCATTGGGAAGATGCACCAGAACCCAGTCGCGAAACGCATCGAAGCGCCCGGCGGCAACCGCGAGGTTGTAGAGCAGGAGCGCGGTGAAGACGATCCACATCACCGGCCAGAGCGCGAACACGACCCCGTTGGCGACCGCATCGAGAGCGAGCCCGGCCGGCAATTGCCAGACCCCGATCGCGATCGCGAGGCCGACGATCAACCCGGCGAGCGAGGATTGCCAGGCCGGCCACCGCGCGATGCCGAGCAAGGCGAGCACGACGGCGATCGGCAGTGCTGCGATCACGAAGGAAAGCGGCAAGCTTCCCGCGACCGGCGTCAATAGCTGGTTGAACATGGATATCTTCCCCCCGGACAAGATTCTTATGGCTCTTTAAAGTGTTAGTCACGTCTTGTCACGGGGAGGACGTGGCGTCAGGAATTTCATCCGCGGGTTGTGCTTCGGGAGATCACTCCTCTCTCGCCGGCAAGGCTACTCGGCCGCCAGAACCGCATCCCGCGGCGGGATATACATCGTGCCCTGGCTCTGCGCCATCGCCGCCCGCAGCGCCGGGCCAACCGGCGAGGCGGCGGTCGGCCGGCCGTCATAGCCGACCCAGCCATTGCGCTCGTAATCATAGAGCTTGCAGCGCCTGAGCGTATCGTTGAGCCAGGCGAAGGAGAAGCGCTGATAGACCGCGAGCCCGGGCGAAATGCCGTTGAGCCGTTGCTGGGCCGCATAAAGCTGATGGTAGGGGATGCGCGGCATCACGTGATGCGCCGGATGCTCGCAAATGTGATGGATGAACACCGCGAACCAGCGCGGGAACGCGAGATGGAGCGAAATCTGCTCCATCGGCACGGTTTCCTTGCGGTCCACGGCGCCGTCGAACCAGGGAATATCGGGATGGGTGTGGTGGACGAAGACGGTGAAGGAAAACAGCGTCTGCCAGACATAGAACGGCACCACGAAGCCAAGGATGAGGGCCGTTACCGCGCCGGTCGAGGAATAGAATGGCGCGCAGGCGAGCAGGGTGAGAAATCCGGCGAGATAGACCGCGAGGATCGCGAAATACCGCCATGCCGGGGCCAGGAAGCGGGCCGGGAGCAGCGCGGCGCGGGGGAAGAACCGCACCACCCACCAGCGCTCGATGATGTAGTACGGCGCGAAGCCTAGCCCGAACGGCATGCGATAAAGATGCTCGCGCCAGCGGCGCAAGCGCGGCAGCGCATCATATTCCGCCTTCGAGAGCGGGGTCCACGAATCCCGGTGGCGGCCATTGTTGAACGGGTGGTGGACGTAATGGTGGTCGTAAACCCAGAGCTGGTAATTATAGAGCCCGGGGAGAAAGCCCAAGACGCCGGCCAGGCGGTTCTGCCACGGGCGGCGGAAGAGATTGCCATGCGCCGCGTCATGGGCGAGGGTGCCGAGATTGGCGATCTTGACGCCGGCGAAAATGCTGAGAAGAATTTTCACCGCGAGCCACGGCACGAACAGAACCCCGGCGATGGCGGACAGATAAAGGCCGTAATCGATCAGGAAATCGGCGAGCGCGCGGCCGGGTGCCAGCACCAGGTAGGAGGAGAGGGCGCGGCGCAGCGCCTCGCGCGGCACGTGCTGCGGCTCGGTGGCCGGGGACGTTTCGGCGATGGGAGACGCGGAATCGGCCATCCTAATCCTCCTTCCTCGGTTTTCACGCCCGCCGAACTCCCGTGCCCGCCGAATTCCCGCGCCTGCCGGATTCTCGTGCTCGGACAACGCTGGCTTTCGTGCGAACGTCGGTTTGGCCGGTCGATTTTATACGACCCTGGCGTGTTTTTCTAACATTATATGCCGCATGAGCCGCCACCCCTGGCCGCGACCGCGTTGCGAAGACCGCGGCAAGCGATTATTTCTCGGGCGGACCCCCTCGGCACGCCGGGGGGAAGAGCACAAGCGAGAGCCATGCGCGTTCTGATCGATCATCGGCGGGGTGGCGCGGTTGCCGCGCCCGGCCCGCGCCACCCCGAGAAAGCCAACCGGCCGGACAACCCGATCGCGCGCAAACCCGCCTGGATCCGGGTCAAGGCGCCGACCCATCCGGTCTATCACCAAACCCGCGCGTTGCTGGCCGAAAACCGCCTGCACACGGTGTGCGAGGAGGCCGCCTGCCCGAATATCGGCGAATGCTGGTCGGTCCGCCACGCCACCATGATGATCATGGGCGATACCTGCACCCGCGCCTGCGGCTTTTGCAATGTCCGCACCGGCCAGCCGGGGCCGCTCGATGGCGATGAGCCGGCGCGGGTCGCGGACGCGATCGTGCGGCTCGGGCTCCGCCATGTCGTCATCACCTCGGTCGATCGCGACGATCTCGCCGATGGCGGCGCGGCGCATTTCGCCGCCGTGATCGGCGCCGTTCGCGCCCGCGCGCCGGACACCACGATCGAGGTGCTGACCCCCGATTTCCTGCGCAAGGGCGCGGCGTGGCGCCTGGTCGCGGCGGCGCGCCCGGATGTCTTCAACCACAATCTCGAAACCGTGCCGAGACTCTATCCCGCGATCCGCCCCGGCGCGCGCTATTACCAGTCGCTCCGCCTGCTCGACCGGGTAAAAACCCATGATCCAGAGATTTTCACCAAATCCGGCCTGATGCTCGGCCTCGGCGAAAGCCGCGCCGAGGTGATGCAGGTGATGGATGATCTGCGCATCGCCGGGGTCGATTTCCTGACCCTCGGCCAGTATCTCCAGCCGACCGTCAAGCACGCCGCCGTCGATCGTTTCGTGCCCCCCGAGGAATTCGCCGAATACGCGGCGCTCGCCCGCGCCCGGGGGTTCGCCATGGTCGCCGCCTCGCCGCTGACCCGGAGTTCCTATCACGCCGACGCCGATTTCGCCGCCCTCCGCGCCGCGCGCGCCGAAAGCCTCGCCGAAGGCCTCGCTGAAGGCCCCGGGGGCTAGCGCGATGCCGACCCATGCCGAGCGCCGGGTGGTCGGCTATCGGCCGGAGCAGATTTTCGATCTCGTCGCCGATATCGGCAAATATCCCGAGTTCCTGCCCTGGTGCCTCGGCGCCCGGGTGCGCGCCCAGAGCGAACGCGAGGTGGTCGCCGACCTCACCATCGGCTTCGGCCCGTTTCGCGAAAGTTTCACCAGCCGCGTCGCCCTCGAGCGGCCGCTTCTCATCCGGGTGCGCTATGAAAACGGCCCCTTCCGCTATCTCAACAACCAATGGCGCTTCGCGCCCGACCCCAGGGGGACGCATGTCGATTTCTTCGTCGATTTCGAATTCCGCTCGCGGCTACTGCAAGCCGCGATCGGCGTCGTGTTCAACGAGGCGGTGCGGCGCATGGTGAACGCCTTCCTCAGGCGCGCCGGCGAGGTCTATGGCCCGCCCGAGCGGCAAACCCCCGCCTCCCCCCTGGTCACGGCGGCGAAAACCTGATGCCCCTCGCGCCCCCCTTGCCCGACCCCGCTTTGCCGCCGGTCAGGGTGAACCTGTTCTCGGACACCCAGTCGCGCCCGAGCCCGGCGATGCGGGCGGCGATGATGGCCGCCGAGGTCGGCGACGAGCAGCGCGGCGAGGATCCGACGATCAACGCCCTCTGCGCCCGCATGGCAGACCTCCTCGGCAAGGAGGCGGCGATGTTCCTGCCGTCGGGCACGATGTGCAACGAGATCGCCATTCTCACCCATTGCCGCCCCGGCGATGAGATTCTCGCCCATGCGATGTCCCATATCGCGACCAGCGAGGGCGGCGCGCCGTGGGCGCTGGCCGGGGCGCGGGTGCTCGGCCTTGCCGGCGCGCGCGGGATGTTCGACGCCGCGACCCTGGAGGCGGCGCTGACCCCGCGCGGGTACCGCTATGCCGCGCCGCAGACCCTGGTTGCCGTCGAGCAGACGGCGAATTTCGGCGGCGGCAGCGTCTGGCCGCAAGCCGCGCTCGCGGTGGTCGCCGATCTCGCCCATCACCGCGGCCTGAAAACCCATATGGACGGGGCGCGGCTCCTCAACGCGGTGGTCGCGAGCGGTGTTTCGGCGGCCGCCATGGCGGCGCCCTTCGATAGCGTCTGGCTCGATTTCACCAAAGGATTGGGCGCGCCGATCGGCGCCGTGCTCGCCGGCGACGCCGCTTTCATCGATGCCGCCTGGCGCTGGAAGCAGCGCCTCGGCGGCGCCTTCCGTCAGGGCGGCATCGCCGCCGCCGGCTGTCTTTACGCGCTCGATCACCACGTCGCGCGGCTCGCCGAGGACCACGCCAACGCCGCCCGTCTCGCCGCCGGTCTCGCCGCCATCGCCGGCCTCGATGTCGAATCGCCGGAGACCAACCTGGTGTTCTTCGAACTCACCACCGGGCTTCCGATCGAGACCCTGGCCGCGCGGCTCCGCGCGCGTGGCGTCCTGATCAGCGTCTTCGGGCGCGGGCGCGGGCGGGCGGGTGTGCATCTCGACGTCACGCTCGCGGACGTCGAGTTCGCGATCGAATCATTTCGCATGGCAGTTGAGGCCGGCTAAGGGCTTGACCGCGGGCGGGCGGAATGATTAGCGATTGCGGGCCGGCGCATGGTGCCGGGCAACATAGATTCGTCGCGAGCGACACCAAGGAGAATAAGCATGAAGCGTTTCGTGGTTGCGTTGGCTGCCGTTCTGCTCCTCGCGGGACCGGCCTTCGCGCAAAGTGACCAGAAGGCCCAGGGCACTCAGCCTCAGACCGACCAGAAGGCCCAGAACGAGCATCATCACAAGATGAAGAAGTCCGCGCACAAGAAGGCGACCAAGAAGGCGGCTCCGGCGGCGAACGCCGCACCGGCGCCGGCTCCGGCGGCGGGTGGCGCGACGCAGAACTGATCGCGCCGCGAGGCCATTGGCGAAACGCCACAGCGAAAGGCCGGGGGGAAATTTTCCCCCGGTTTTTCACTCGGTTTTCCGCATCGAGCGTAGCGCTCGCGTTCAGTTGACGAAATCCTGAAGCAGAATGATCGCTTCCCTCGTCGCGGCCGCCCGGATCTCGTTGCGGCTGCCGAGGAATTTTCGTGACACCGCCCGCGCCTCGCCCGCCCGCGCGAGGCCGAACCAGACCAGCCCCACCGGTTTTTCAGCACTCCCCCCGCCCGGCCCGGCGATGCCGGTGATGGCGAGCGCGATTTCGGCCGCGGCCCGCGCCATCGCCCCCGCCGCCATCGCCCGCGCGACCGCCGCGCTGACCGCGCCCTCGGCCGCGATCAGCGCCGCCGGCACGCCGAGCAATTCCGTTTTCGCCGCGTTCGCATAGGTCACGAACCCGCGCTCGAACACGTCGCTCGCGCCGGCGACGGCGGTGATCAGGGCGGCGACCAGGCCGCCGGTGCAGCTCTCCGCGGTCGCGACACGGAGCCCGCGCGCGCGGAGCAGAGCGACCAGCCCCTCCGCCGCGCGATAGTCGTCCGGATCCGGGATCATCGCCATCCTCCCCACGCGAGCACGAGCCAGAGCACTACCGCCGCTAAGGCGCCGGCGACGAGATCATCGCCCATCACGCCGAGCGCGTCATGGCGGCGGTCGAGCCAGCCGATCGGCCCGGGTTTCCAGATATCGAACAGCCGGAACAGCGCAAATCCGAGCATGATCGGCCACGGCCGGGGTTCCCCGAGCGGCAGCAGCGCGAGAAATTGCCCGGCGATTTCATCGATCACCACCCAGCCCGGATCATCCGCCCCGACCCCGGCGGCGGCGATCGCCCAAACGCCGCTGATCGCCGCCAGAACCACCGCCGCGATCAGCGCCCAAGGCCCAAGCGAGAGCAGCACGGCGCCGAACAGCGCCGCCAGCAGGCTGGCGAAGGTTCCCGCGGCGCGCGGGAAAAACCCGGCGCCGAAGCCGCTCGCGATCGCGCGGGCGATCACCGCCGTCACGGCGCCAGCGGATCCACGAGCGGCTCGCGCCGCTTGGCGCGGTAGACGGCGATATTCTCGCTCACCCGCTCGACGTAATTGCGGGTCTCGCCGAACGGAATGCGCTCGATCCAGTCGAGCATGTCGATGCTCCCGCCGCCGGCCGCGGCGCGCGGGTCGCCATTGACGGAAAGCCAGTTGGCGACGTTGCCCGGCCCGGCATTATAGGCGGCGAGCGCCAGCGGCAAAGCGCCATCGAAGCGCGTCAGCAGCTCGGCGAGATAGGCGGCGCCGAGACGGATATTGAGGCCGGCATCGCGGGTGAGATCGGCGGTCGCGAGCGCAAGACCAAGCTTGCGGGCGACCTGCCGCGCGGTGCCGGGCAGAAGCTGCATCAGCCCGAGGGCGCCGGACGGGCTCACGGCGGCGGCATCGAAACTGCTTTCCTGGCGGATCAGGCCGAGCACCGTCGCCGCCGCCACCGGCTGCGGCGGCACGCTCGCGGCAAGCGGCCAGCCGGAATCGGGCAGCATCTCGCCATCGCGCCCGGCGCGCCGGGCGATCGCGACCGCCGCATCGGGCAGGCCGAAGGAGAGGCCGAGATGGGCGACGAACGCGCGATAGCGCGGCTCGGGCGCAAGCCCCGCGAGATCGGCGAGAAACGGCCGCGCCCGGGTCGCCGCCCCCCAGGCCACCAGCAGCGCGGCGGCGCGGGTGAGATCGCGGCGGGCGAAATCCCGCCCCTCGGCTGGGCTCCAGGCGGGATCGCGGAGGGCCAGAATCCGGGCGCTCAGCCGCGCCGGCGGCCAGCCCAGGGCGATGGCCGCGCGCTGGCCGTAGAACGTCACCGGCCAATGCGCCGCGCGCGCGTATTCGGCCCGCGCGCCGGCGCCATCGCCCCGCGCCGCCGCCGCCCGCGCCAGCCAGTAATGGGCGCGGGCTTGGGTGATCACCGCCGGCGACAGCGCGGCGAGGGCGCGGAAATGCGACTCGGCACGGGCCGGCTGGTGGAGGCTTTCGAGCGCGATGAAGCCGGCGAGGAAAATCGCATCGGCGCGCGCCGCCGGCGACAGCAAAGCCGCGCCAGCGGTGTCATCCTGGAACACGCCATCGACCACGGCATAGGCGGTGTTCGCGTCGCCGCTCGCGAGTGCCTGGCGGGCGAGCTTGTCGCGCTCGCCCCAGAACGCCGCGCCAAGATCACCGGCCGCGCCCGCCGCCGCGGCGCCAGACCGCTCCCAGAGCGCCAGCGCCTCGGTGTTGCGCCCGGCGCGCCGGAGCCAGCGCGCCGTCTCGAGAAACACCAGCGGCCACGCCCGCGTCGCCTCCGGGAGGGCGGCGAGCCGGTCTGCGGCGTCCGGCTGATCGGCCCGCAGCGCGAGCACCGCCCGCGCCGCCGCTTGCTGCGCCGGCGTGAGTTCGGGAAATGTGCCGCCGGCGGCCTCGGCACTATGCGCGAGCAGGCGGGTGAAACGCTGCCAGGTCGCCGCCGGGGTGAGCGCAAGCGGCCAGCGCCGCAACAGCGTCGCCGTCGCCGCCGGATCGTCGATCCCGGCGCTCCAGGCGAGGGTCGCGGCGCGTAAAGCCGCCGCCTCATCGCCGCTCGCCGCCGCCGCGATCGCGCAGCGGAACCAGGCCATCGGCAAAACCGGCGGGGCGCGCACGCAGAACGCCGCCGCCGCGCGGTCGTCGGCGAGCGCGACCAAAGCCTCGTCCCGCCGCCGGGCGAGCAGATCCTGCTGCGGCCAATCCGGGTTGACGGCGATGAAATCGGCGATTTCATCGGCGCTCGCGGCGCTCGCGGCGCCCGGGGCGCCCGGGGCGAGCAGGCGGTAATAGGTGACGAGCTTCCCCGCGATCGGGTCCGCGATCTGCCCGGCCAGCGCCGCGGCGCGCGGCCAGTCATCCCCGCGGATCGCGGCCATGACGTCGTTTGCCGGCGCGCTTGCCGGGCTCTCGGCGCGGAGCGGCGGGGCGATCAGCAGCAGCCAAAGCAGCAGCAGCGAAAGGGGCGAGCGGCGTCTCATCGTCCCCCTATAGCGCGGCACGGCCTTGCGGCGTATCCCTCGCCGGTCGTAGATAACAGCCGAATTTCGCCGCCGGTCGCGAGGGAGGTCGTCATGTTCAAGGGCTCGCTGGTCGCGCTGATCACCCCGATGCGCGCCGATGGCGCGGTGGATGAGGCGGCGTTGGCGCGCTTCGTCGAATGGCAGATCGCCGAAGGGACGGACGGGCTGGTCCCGGTCGGCACCACCGGCGAATCCCCGACCCTCAGCCACGCCGAGCACAAGCGGGTGGTCGAGATCGTGCTCGCCGTCGCCAAGGGGCGGGTGCCGGTGATCGCCGGCGCCGGCTCGAACAGCACCGAGGAGGCGACCGATCTCGCGCGGCACGCGAAAGCGGCCGGCGCCGACGGCGTCCTGGTGGTCACGCCCTATTACAACAAGCCGACCCAGGAAGGGCTCTATCTGCATTTCGAGGCGATCGCCGACGCCGTCGATATCCCGCTCCTGATCTACAATATTCCGCCGCGCAGCGTCGTCGATATGAGTGTCGAGACCATGGCCCGGCTGGCGAAACATCCGAATATCGTCGGCGTCAAGGACGCGACCGCCAATCTCGCCCGCCCGCTCCACACCCGCGCCGCCTGCGGGGCGGAATTCTGCCAGCTTTCCGGCGAGGACCACACCGCCCTCGCCTTCCTCGCCGCCGGCGGGCAGGGCTGTATTTCCGTCACCGGCAATGTCGCGCCCAGGCTTTGCGCGACCATGCAGCGCGCCTGGGCGGAGGGGCGGATCGATGCGGCGATGGCGATCCAGGACCGGCTTCTGCCGCTGCATGACGCGCTATTCGTCGAAACCAGCCCGGGGCCGGTGAAATTCGCCGCCTCCCTGCTCGGCTTCTCGGCCGCCCATTGCCGCCTGCCGCTGGCGCCGATCAGCGAGGCCACGGCCAGCCGGGTGCGCGCCGCGATGGCCGGGCTCGGCCTCCTCGCCTGATCGACGCGACGGGGCCGACCCGATGGCGGGCAAGGGCGAGAAGGCCCCACGCATGATCACCACCGGCGTTGCCGCGCAAAACCGCAAGGCGCGGTTCGACTACGCGATCGGCCGCACCGTCGAGGCCGGCATGGTGCTCAAGGGCGCGGAAGTGAAATCGCTCCGCCTCGGCCGCGCGACCCTCACCGAGGCCTGGGCGGGCGAGCGGGAGGGCGAGATCTACCTCTTCAACGCCTATATCCCGGAATATCAGGGCGGGGTGCTGTCACGCTTCGAGCCGCGCGCGCCGCGCAAGCTTTTGCTCAAGCGCAAGGAAATCCGCGAACTCGCCGGCGCGGTCTCGCGCGAGGGGGTGACGCTGGTGCCCTTGCAGATCCATTTCAACGAACGCGGCCGGGCGAAGCTGCTGCTCGGCCTCGGCGAGGGCCGCAAGAAAGCCGACAAGCGCGCCGCCATCGCCGCCCGCGACTGGCAGCGCGACAAAGCACGGATCATGCGCGCGCGCGGTTAGAGAAAATTATAAGAATAGATTCTTCTTTTTCTGAAGAAAAAGAAGCAAAAAGACTTTCCCCGTTGGGCAGTGCCTGTGGCACTGCCCGCCCGAGAAAACGGATAAAGTTTTTTGGTTCTTTTTTTTTCAAAAAAGAACAATCTTCCCCCGCTCTCCGCCTGCCGCTTGACGGCGGCGGCGGGTTTGGGGATAAGACCATCGCCCGGGCGTGGCGAAGGCCATGCCGGGGTGTTGTTTTTGCGTCATCGGCTTCAGGAAATGGATTTCGCGATGTCCCGCCGCTGCCAGATCACCGGGAAAAGCGTGCTGACCGGCAATAACGTCAGCCACGCCAACAACAAGACCCGCCGCCGGTTCCTGCCCAATCTGCAGGAAACCTCGCTGCTTTCGGACGAACTC